>NZ_JRMK01000074.1:0-21387 GCF_000972925.1 Mycobacterium sp. UM_Kg1
ACACCCCGGTGGCCTGCAACACGAACTGAGAACGGATCAAACCAACCCGACTCAAGAACCGGGTGGACTCAAAATCGGGGACTCGCCACTTCCTCGCCATGCAGCACTTTCAGCTCGTCATGGGCTACGGCGCCATCAAGACGGCGCTCGCCACGGCGCCCATGGCGTTTTGCGTGTTGATCCCCGGGCTGTTGACCTATCGCACCCTGCCCCGCTTCGGACTACGCCTGGTACTGACCACCGGGCTCGTGCTGATGTCGACGGGCCTGTTGTGGATGCGCTACCTCGAGGTCGACGCGAGCTACTGGGACCTGTTATGGCCCATGCTCGTAATGTCCAGCGGAGTGGGCGTATGCACTGCGCCCGAGACCGCCGCGATCACCGCCGCGGTACCTGACGAGAAGCAGGGCGTCGCCTCGGCGGTCAACGACGCGGGCCGCGAGGTGGGTGCCGCCATCGGCATCGCCATCGCCGGCTCCGTTCTGGCCGCCCAATACGCGCGGGTAATCACACCGAGTCTCGCGGACTTCCCCCAGGCCATTCAGAGTCAAGCCGCCGAATCGCTGGCGCGAGCTCTCTCGATCGCGGAAACACTCGGATCGGCAGGAGACCGACTTCAACTCCTCGCGAAAATGACCTTCGTCCAAGCAATGACCACCACGGCGACCGTGCTCGCGGTGACCATTGCCATCGGCGCCCTGCTCGTCGCGGTGTGGGCGCCCGGACGCGACGGCGCCCCGCTGAAGTTCAGCGCCCGAGCGAGAAAATCGACGGTCGGCCGACACCGCGCGCCACCCCGCCGCCAGCACAGGTCCGACCATCCCCTTGGACGGACGCTGAGTCGCAGCGCTGCGGACCAGTCGCGGACTGCCGAAGGACCAGCCCCCGGTGAACATGCAGGTCAGGTGCGAGGCGGACGAGTTGGCCTGTAAGCCGGATTCTGTCCCGCACCGCCGAAGCGGTGCGGCGGCGACCATCCATCTGGGCACACCGTCGCCGGGTACCTCAAGCGGCCCACCCGCAGGCTCGGGCGAGCAGCCCTCAAACACCTGCGCAGCCGCACCGGAATGCGGCCTTCTTGGCCTTGCTTCGGGTGGGGTTTACCAAGCCGTCCCGGTCACCCGGAACGCTGGTGCGCTCTTACCGCACCGTTTCACCCTTACCACCTGTCGGTGGCGGTCTGTTTTCTGTGGCACTGTCCCGCGAGTCACCTCGGATTGCTGTTAGCAATCACCCTGCTCTTCGAAGTCCGGACTTTCCTCGACCCGCTTACGCGAGCCGCGGCCGCCCGGCCAACTCGTCCGCGCTGATCACCGTACTACGCCTGACCCGGTGATGCCGCACCGTAAACGGCGACCACCACGGATCGGTCGAAGCTGTTCTCCGACCACACGCCGATCGCGGTGTTGGCGCAGTCGGACATGATCGCGAAATCCGCCGGGTTGTAGTACCAGCGGTTGAGGATCTCGATGCCGCTGATGGCCACCGCCGGGTTGATCGCCACGGTCTGCGTCACCACGCCCGGAAAGCCTGCGGCCTGCGCGCGGGTCTGCGGGGTGGATCCGTCCGAACCGAGGTCGCCGTCCAGGTCCCGGTGGCCGAGAAGGTCTTTGGCGTGCCACTCGGCGGCCAGCACCAGCCGGGGATCGACCATCACCTTCTCGGCGCAGCCCGCCTGATGGTGAATGGTGTAGACGTTGGTCACGACACTGTCGTTGAGCCGCGAGTTGTCGGCGGCGGCTACACCGCCCGACAGGACGGGCAGCGCCGCCGCCCCGGCAATCGCCATGGTCAGCATCGCTGCGCGCGGCACGTGATCTCCCATCTGCGGCCTACACCGGGTCGAACTGCGAGACCAGCCACCGGCCGCCGACTTTGTCCAGGGTGACCCGCACGCTCGATGCGCTCATGGTGGGCGGACCGCTGCCGATCGTGGTCTCCTGATCGATGAAGAGCAGGACCACCGCGTGCCGTGCACTGGCGGTCACCGACGCCGCCGCGGGCACCGTGACCACGGTCGAAATGTGCTGCTGTTTGGCGCCGGGCGCCACGACCTCCTTGATCAGTTGGGTGTACTCCTCGCGGAATGCACCGGTCATGCCGTCGGCGGCGGCCGCCGACGCACTGTCGACGGTCTCGGGGCGGTACGACAGCATCGCGATGGTGGCCTCGGTCGCGGTCTGGACCGACTGTGCGGCCGCCTCCTGCGCCACCCGCGCCGAGACGTCCTGCCAGCGGAAGTAGCCGGCCGCCAACGTCAGAACCGTTGCCAGCGCGGGCAGCAGGGCGACCAGCAGCAGACGCCGCAACCCCGGCCCCCGGGCCGGGCTCGGTGAATCGGTGTTGTCGGCGACCTCAACGGCTGCGTTCTCGGGCGCATCGCTGGTGGGCGTTGCCGTCACGGCTGCCCCCCGCTCACTGGACGAACCCGATGTTGGACACTTTGGGGCCCTCGTCGGTGCCTTGCAGGCTGATTCGCATCCGCCAATGCCGCGGCTCCGGTTGGAGTGTCCCGGCGATCGTGGTGCGCACCGAGACCGCCAGCAACACCTCAGCCCGGTCACCGTCCACCGATTCCAGTCCGGCCTCGGTGACGGTGCCTTCCGACTCCGACTGCGCCTGCCTGACCACGTCGAGGAAGGGCCGCGATCGCGCAGCGAAGTCGTCGCGGAACTCCCCCGTCGTCGCATCGATGATGCGCTGCACATCGGCGTCGGCTTGGGCGTAGCTGATCGTCGTCAGGTTGATCGCCGCTTGACGCGCCACCCGCACGTAGCTTTCGCGCTGATCCTGGGCCTGGTGGACCTGATGGTCGCGGTAGCCGAGCCAGCCGACCGCACCGGCAAGCGCCGCCACGGACAGGATTGCGGCTGCGATCACGCGCAGTCCTACGCGTCCGGGGGCAGCAGCAGGGTCTGCCATGTCTGCTCCTTCCGCTGAGGGGCCAGGTCGGCTCGGGTCTGCCGCTTGCCGTCCGGGCCGATGTAACTGCCGGTCTGCGGGTCGTAGGGAATGAAGGCGACCGGCGGCTGCTGCGCAGCGGGACGCGGCGGATCCTGCGGCACGCTCTGACCGGACAAGGTGGCGTTGGGATCGCCCTTCCAGTTGTAGCCGTCGTTGAGCGGGACATACCACTCGTCGCTCTCGCACATCTCGACCGTGGGCGCACGTTTGGCGGGATTGTTCTCGCACGGGATATTGCGTGCGCCACGCACATTGAGGTTCGAGTCCTGCGGGACCCGGCAGTACAGCTCGCCGGCGGGCCGGTCCGGGTAGTCCTCCAAGCTCGGTGCGCGCTGCTGGCGGGCCGGGAGGAATCCGGTGTTGCAGGGCGGCGGATAGTTCATATTGAGGTTGAAGTCCAGGTAGATGCCGCGATAGGGCGTGTCGAGGCCCGAGTCGGCCAGGGTGATCGCCGACATCACCGCAGTTCCCTGCGGAAACAGCACCAGCAGCTGCTCGATGCCCTGGTGGAACGTCACCGCGATCTGACCGAGGCTGACCATGTTGGCCAGTAACACCGGCAGCGCCGGAGCCACCCGCCGCAGCAGCGCGTTGGCTTCATCCAGCGCTGGGGCGCCAACACCGATCAGGCCCGCGAACGCTCGGTCTTCGGCGCTGAGCTGGCCGGTGATCGCGGCCAGCCGCTGAGCCCACGTCGCGATCGAATCTGCGGTCCGCACCTGGGAATCCAGTACCGGCGGGGTCTGGTCGATCAACTGGGCGAAGGCCTGGGCGGCCTCGCCGCCGTCGATGGCCAGCGACGTGGAGCCGGCGACGATGCGTGACAGTTCCGCACCGAGACCACCCACCGCTTTGTCCGCCTCGTCGATGACGGTGCGCAGATCGTCGGGCGGGATCGCCAGCAGCGCACGGTTGGTGGCGTCGAGCAGGTTGGCGATGTCGGCCGGAATCCGCACCTTGTCCGCCGGGATCACATCACCGGCGCGCAGCATCCGGTGCTCGGCGGCGCCGGCGGTCGGGGTGAGTTCGAGGAACTGTTCACCGATCGCGGAGCGACTGTGCACCGCGGCCGTCACCTGCGCCGGAACTTTGACCGAGGAATTGAGTTTCAGTACCGCACGTACCCCGTCGGCGTCGACGTCGATGGTGCTGACCCGGCCGATCTCGGTGCCGCGATAGGTCACCACCGACGTGGGGTACAGCCCGCCGGACGCCGGCAGCTCGACGGTCACCGTGTAACGACCGATACCGAAAAGCGCCGGAACTTTGACGAAGCCGAACGCCATCACCGAGCCGGCGATCACGGTGACCGCCGCCAGGATCGCCAACTGGGTCCACACGGTGCGAGACAGCCGAAACATCTCAGTACCCGCCGAAGTGGTACGGGGCGACCAGCGGGTTGCCTGCGGTGTAGGGGCTGGGCATCTGACCGACGGTTCTGCCCCACTGCATTTCCAACTCGGTGAGGTCGCCTTCCCAGCGGGTGCCGGTGAACAGGCCGCTGTCGATCCGGCTCAACGTCAGGTCGACGACCAGACTGATGTTGGCGAAGTCGCCGCGGAACCAATTGGGGATGTTGCTCTTGACCCAGGGATAGGTGGACAGGAAGTCCAGACCCTGCGTCAGCGCCGGACCGGCGTCGGCCAGCGAGCGCAGCACCGGAGCGATGTTGCGCAGGTTGGCCACCAGGGCCTCCTTGCTCTGGTTGACCGTGGAGACGGCGATGGCGCTGAATTTTCCCAGTGCGTCGGCGGCGTCGGCGATCTTCGCACGTTTCTCGGCCAGCACCTCCAACGCCTGCGGGATCGTCGTCAGTGCCCGCTCGACGGTCGGGTTCTGCTGGGCGAACTGGTCGACCAGGCCGTTGAGTTTCTCGGTGGCCGAGATGATGTCGTCGGTCTGGTCGTTGAGCGCCGCGATGAAGGTGTCCAACTGCGTAAGCAGGCTGCGCATGTCGTTCTCACGCCCCGCCAGGGCGCGGGCGAAGCTTTGGTTGATCTCCTGCAGTTGAGCCAGTCCGCCGCCGTTGAGCAGCAGCGAGACCGATGCCAGGGTCTGCTCGGTGGTGGGATAGGTGGCGGCCCTCGACAGTGGGATGACTGCGCCGTCGTGCAGTTCACCGCGCGGCGGCTCATCGGTCGGTGGCGCCAACTCGATATGCATGGAGCCCAGCAGGCTGGTCTGCCCCACCTTGGCGGTGCTGTTCGCCGGCAGGTGCACGCTGTTGTCGATGCGCATGGTCACCAGCGCGTGCCAGTCCTGGACCTCGATCTTGGTCACGTTGCCCACGTTGACGTCGGCGACGCGCACCCGCGAGTTCTGCTGAATCACCACGACATCAGGCAGCTCCGCCGAGATCGTGTAGGTGCCGTCGGTGCCTGCGGTGCCCGGCAGGCTCAGCGAGTTCAGCCCCCGCCAATCGCAGCCGCTGGCCGCAACGGCGACGCCCAGCGCGATCACCACGAGCCGCTTCACGGGGTGGCCTCGGGTGGTGCGGGCAGCAGCAGGCCGGGCAGACCCAACTCGGGGTCGACCGGTTGCCGGGGCGGCTCGGCCGGCCGTTGTGCGGCATCAGGCCGCAGCCGGTCTTCGCTGTAGGTGATTTCGTTGGGCCGGGCCGCGGTACCCACGAACGGGTTTCCGCCGATCGGCAGAAAGTTGTACTGGCGGTTCTTGATGATCGGCGCCAGGTACTGCACGCACAGCTTCGACGCCTGCAGCGAGTTGGCCCGTGCCAGGGCTTCGATTCCGCTGCAGATGAATTGGACGGTGTTGGCGAAGTTCCCAAGCGCCATCACACCGGTGATCGCGCTCTGGGCCGGTTGATAGATGTTCACGAAGTTCTGAAACACCGACGGCGCGATGTGCAGAACCTGTTTGAGGTCGCCGCGGCTTTCGTCGAGGGCGCCGGTGATCGCCGTCAGGTGGTCGACCGTGACGCCGAAACCCTCCCGGTTCTCACCGATGAAGTCGCGCAGGTCTTTGACCGCACCGTCGAGACCCGTCATGGCGTCGGCGAACTCGCGGGGTGAATTGCTCAGCAGGCTGGTGATATCGGCGAGGTTGACGTTGAACGCCGCCAGCAGGTCGCTGCTGGAGGTCAGCGCCGAGACCAGCAGCTGCATGTTGCGGACCGTGCTGAAGATGTCGGTGCTGTGATCCCCGAGCGCAGACATCGCCTGCGACAGTTTGATCACCGTCTCTCGTGCGGTGTCGCCCTGCCCCCGAAGGTTGGCCGCCGCGGTGTTGACGAAGGCGCCGACGGCACTGCGGCCGTCGGCGTCGGACGGCTGCAGGGAGTCGGTGAGTTTTTCCAGCTGCTCACGCAGGTCGTCCCACTCCACCGGGACCGCCGTGCGATCCGGTCCGATGCTGGCACCGTCGGCCAGTTCGGGACCGCCGGTGTAGGCCGGGACGAGCTGAATCGCCCTGGCGCTGACCAATGACGGCGACAGGATCGCCGCGCGGACATCCGCGGGCACCTGGTACTGGGCGTCGACGGAGAAGGTCACCTTGGCGTTGTCCGGGAGCGGTTCGATGCGCTCGACGGTGCCGACGGCAACCCCCAGGATGCGGACTTCGTCTCCGGTGTAGAGCCCGTTGGTGTTGGCGAAGTAGGCGGTGTAGACGTGTTTGCGGGGCGGCCCGACCACCAGGAACAGTGCGACGACAAGACTCGACACCAGTACAGCGGCGGTGGCCAGCCGCAGCAGTCGCACGCGGTGGGCCGGCAGAGTCACGCCGGCCACGAAGCGGGTGCGCACGTCAGCTCCCCCCGTCCGGGCCGAGCGCCGGCGGGCCCGGGGGCGGCCCGCCCGGTGGCGGCGCCGGCAGCGGCTCCCGGTAGGGATAGCGCGGGTCCCCGGGATTGCCGGTGATGGCGTCCGGCAGGGTCAGATTGGGCTCGCCGCCCTGCCCGGTGCGGGGAAACGGCATCGGCAGCGCCGGTGTGCCCGGTTGGCCGACGGGCGGATCGTTGAGCTGCGAGGGCAACAGCACGTTGGGGTCCAGGCCCAGGTCGGAGAAGGCGGCTTCGATGGCCGGCTGGGCCAGCTGGCCTGGAATCAGGTTCACCACGGACGCTTTGAAGAACGGTCCTGAGCCCAGCACCTCGCCGAACGACATGGCGTAGCGGCGAAACAGGTAGAGGGTGCGCTGCAATTCGGCTCGGCGGTTGTCGAGGACCGCCAGGACGCCGTTGAGTTTGTCCATCGCGGGTTTGAGTTGCTGCCGGTTGTCGTCGACCACCGCCGACACCTGGCGCGACACCGCGGTCAGGTTGGTCATCAATGCGTCGACGGAATTGCGTTGTGACAGCAGTTCGCTCAGTAGGGCGTTGCTGTTGGCGACCAGGCCGGCGATCTGCTCACTGCGTTGCGCCAGCACCCCGGTGACCTTGTTGGCGTCGGCCAGCAGTTGACGCAGGGTGGCGTCGCGTTTGTCGAGGGTGTCCGAAAAGCGGGCCACGCCCTGCAGCGCCATTTTGAGGTCCGGTGGCGTGTCTTTGAAGGTTTCCGCCAACGTGGTCAGCGCCGAGGACAGCTGCGTGGTGTCCAGGCCGCTGATGACCGCGGTCAGATCTCCCAGGGCATCCGGCAGGTCGTAGGGGGAGGTGGTGCGTTCCACCGGTATCGGACCCGTGAGCCGGCCTTCGCCGCGCGGTGTCAGTTCCAGGAATTTGTTGCCCAGCACCGTCTCGGTCTTGATCGCGGCTTCGGTCCGCTCCCCCAGCACGACTCCCCTGCGGACGGTGAACGTCACCCGGACTCGGTCGCCCTCCAGCCGCAGACCGACCACCCGGCCGACGTCGAGTCCTGACACGCGTACGTCGCTGTTGGACTTGATGCCGCCGGCCTCGGTGAAGTAGGCGGCGTAGTCGGACGTGCCCTTGACGAACGGCAGCCGGTCGTAGCTGAAGACCGCGACCACCAGGGCGACCACGAAGAGTATGCCGGCGACGCCGACCGCGGGCCGGTTACGTTCGGCCAGCGGCTTGATGGTGATCTTGGGCAGTTTCGGTCTCGTCATTTCGGCGCGCACCGTCCGGTCGTCTGGTTCATGATCTTGGAGTAGAGCGGTTGGCCGCCTTTGCCATTCACCTTGATCACCAGGTCACACATGTAGAAGCCGAAATAGTCGCCGTAGAGCCCGTTGCGTGCCAGAACCTGGTAGGCATCGGGCAGCGTCTTGACCAGATCATCGACATAGTCCCCGTCGGCCAGCACCTGGCCGGCGGCCCGATCGGTCTGCACCACCACATCGCGAATGGGTTCACGCGCCACGGACAGCAGATCGGCGATGGAGCCGGCCGCGGCGTTGATGTAGGCCACCCCCGTGGTGAGGTCGTCTCGGCGCTCCGCGAGCCCGTGGACCATCTGCGTCAGTGAGTCCAGTCCGTGACCGAACTCGCGATCACGCGAGCGCAAGGTCCCCAGCACGGTGTTGAGGTTGGTGATCACCTGGCCGATCAACTCGTCGCGCCCGGCCAGTGTCGTGGTCAATGCCGACGTCTGCGACAACACCGAGGCGATGGTGCCGCCCTGGCCTTGGAACACCTTGAGCAGTTCGCCGCTGAGCACATTCACCTGATCGGGGTCCAAGGCGCGAAACAGCGGCCGGAAGCCGCCGATGAGGGCGTCCACGTCGAGTGCGGGTGCGGTCCGCGACAGCGGGATGGTCTGCCCGGGTTGCAGTGTGCGGACCGACCCCGCACCCTGCTCCAGCGACAGGTAGCGGTCGCCGATGAGATTCTCGTAGCGCACCGCCGCGCGGGTGCCCTCGGTGAGGGTCAGCCCGCGGTCGATGGAGAAGTCGACCGTGACGGTGCCGTCGGGGTGCAACGCCATCTTGGTGACCTTGCCGATCTCCACGCCGGCGATGCGAACGAAGTTGCCGCCCTTGAGGCCCGACACATTGGTGAATTCGGCCCGATAGCCGACCCGGGAATCGAACCGGAACTGGCCGAACACGGTGACCAGGATGAAGATGAACACCAGGCAGGTCACCGTGAACAGCACGACCCAGGTGAGGGTCTTGCCGATGTTGCCTCTCATGGCGACTCCGGTCCGGGCGCAGGCGGCCCGTAATAGCGGATTCTGGGCGGTTCCGGCTCCGGCTTGGTGACCGGGAAGTAGTTGGCGAAGCCGGGGAATCCGATGCCCGGGTTGGGCCGCACATCCAGTCCGGTGCCGAATCCGGTGTCGGTCACCAAATACTTCACCGGGAAGTTCTTGCTCACATCGGGCAGCGAGCCACAGCTGGGCCGCCCGCCCGGGCCGCCCCGGGCGTTGACCAACGGCAGGTTGTCCGGGTAGCGGTACGGGTCGTCGCCGGCGAGCATCGCGGCGTCCATGATCACTGATCTACCGTTGCCGCCCATGGCGTCGCGTCCGCCGTTCTCCAGGAACCATTGCGCCCCCTGGAACAGGCAGGTGTAGGTGGGCGAGTACTCCTCAAGCAGATCAGTGGTCGGTGCCATCAGGTTCAGTGCTTGGACCAGTCCGGGCTGGTTTGGCCCGATGGTGTCCACCCCGGTCGCGGAGAAGCCGACCGCGGCGAGCAGCAGCGCGTCGAGTTCGCCGGCCTGGCCGGTCACGGTCGTGCTGGTGGTGGAGGCGGAGTCCAGGATGTTCAGAATGTTCTGCGCCGCAGTGGAATACACCTGGGCGGTCTGGCCGAACAGTTGCCAGTCGCGCTGCACGGTGGTCATGCGTGGATTCACCGCTGTCAGCATGGTGTTGGCGCCGGAGATCGCCCGTCCCATGACGTCTCCGCGGCCCCGAACCGATTCGGCCACTGCCGAGAGCACCGAGTTGAGCTTGGCTGGGTCGATGGCGTGCACCACCGCCTGCAGGTTCTCAAACATGGTGTTGACTTCGACCGTCACGTTGCGTGAGCGCAGCACCGCACCCGGCTTGAGCCGCTGGCCGCTGGGGCCGTCCGAGGGGATGACCAGGTCGACGTACTTGGCCCCGAATGCGGTGCTGGATTTGATCTCGGCTTCGACATTGCTCGGCAGGTATTCGAACGGCCGCGGGTACATCTTGAGACTCAGGGTGGACAGCCGGGTGCTATCCGATGCCGGCTGAGTGCCAATGGATTTCACCTCGCCGATCTGGATGCCGCGCAGTTTCACCTTCGCGCCGTCCTCCATGACCAAGCCGGCTCGATCGGACACCAGCGTCAGCGGGACGTAACGCCGGAATGTTCCGGAGAACAGCACGGCGGTCATGGCGCACAGGGCCGCGATCACCAGCACCAGCACGGGTGACCACCAAATCGGGTCGATCCCGCCGGCGCGGGATCTGTTGGGAGTGCCTGCGCTCATCGACTCACCCCGACAAATGGAAGTTGCCGGACTGTCCGTAGACGGACAGCGTGATGGTCAGCAGCACAAACACCGTCGCGGTGACCGAGGTTCGCACGGCGCGGCCGACAGCCTCGCCGACGCCCGCCGGGCCACCGGTCGCCGTGAACCCGTAGTAGGTATGCACCACCATGACCGCGGTGGCCATCGACAGCGCGGCCAGAAACGACCACAGCAGATCGGTGGGTTCTAAGAAGGTGGAGAAATAATGGTCATAGACACCCCGTGACTGCCCGTAGATCACGGTGGTGCCGAAACGTGTCGCCAAGAACGCCATCAGGACGGCGACGGTGTACAGCGGTATCACCACCAGCACGCCGGCCACGATCCGGGTGGCGGCCAGGTAGGTGATCGACCGGATTCCCATCGCCTCAAGGGCGTCGATCTCTTCGCTGATCCGCATCGATCCGATCTGCGCGGTGGCACCGGCACCGATGGTCGCCGCCAACGCCACCCCGGCGGTGGCCGGGGCGATGAACCGGACATTGAGGAAGGCACCCAGGAAGCCGGTCAATGCCTCAATGCCGACGTTGGACAAGGTGTTGTAGCCCTGCACGGCGATCAGTGCCCCGGTGGACAGCGTGAGGAAGCCGACGATGACCACGGTGCCGCCGATGACGGCCAGAGCGCCGGAGCCCATTCCCATCACCGCGATCAGCCGCAGCACTTCGCCGGGATAGCGGCGGACCGCGTCCCCGACAGCCGCCAGCGCACGACCGTAGAAGGCGGTCTGTTCACCGATACGCCGGGCGGCGTCGGCCAGCCCCACGGCGGGCGCAGTGCGCTGCGCGGCTGTCACGGCGCCACCTTCACGCCGAAGGCGGTGGCCAGGATGTTGATCAGAAACAGCGCCATGAACGCGAACACCACGGTCTCGTTGACCGCATTGCCCACCGCGGTCGGGCCACCGCCCACCGACAGCCCCTTGTAGCAGGCGATCAGTCCGGCCGACAGGCCGAACAACAGCGCCTTGGCCAGCGAAACCACCACCTGCGGCAGTCCGGTCAACAGCGTCATCCCGGCAACGAAGGCGCCCGGCGTGACGTGCTGGACGAACACCACGAAGGCATAGCTTCCGGTCAGGCCCACCACCGCGACCACCGAGTAGAGCATCACCGCCACGAACGTCGCCGCGATCACGCGGGGAACGACGAGTGCCTCGACGGGATTGACGCCGATCACCTTCATCGCGTCGATCTCCTCGCGGATCGTGCGGGCACCCAGATCGGCGCACATGGCGGTGGCGCCCGCCCCCGACACGACGATGGCGGTGACCACCGGGCCGACCTGGGTGACCGCCGCCAGCGCCGCGCCGGCACCGGACAGGTCCGCGGCGCCGATCTCCAGCAGCACGATGTTGAGCGTGAAGACGATGAGCACGGTGTAGGGAATGGACAGCATGATCGTCGGAACGATCGAAACCCGGGCCACAAACCAGATCTGGTTGATCAGCTCACGCCACGCCCACGGGGGTCGGAACATCGCTGCGAAGGTTTCGCCCGCGAGCACCACGAAGTCGCCGACGGCGACGGCGGGTTTGGCCCAGGCGGACCCGCTCATCACCGCCTGCCTGTGGGGTACGCCAACGCCTCAGCCCGTTCGCGCGCGTCCGGGCCGGCCCGCCGGCGACGGCTGCGATGCCGCCACGTCAGGTGCGCATATCACTGCTGATCTCCCGCGCATCGCCATGCCCCTCCTGTATTTGGCCGAACAGTAGGAGTGCACGAATTAGCTGTCAACGCCAGAAAATGGCCCGCTACCGCGGTGTTCGCCGAACCTGCTGGTTGCCAGTGGCCGGATGTTTGGCGCACGGCGATTTAATCGGGCCGACCGAAGTCGCGACACTCCTCTGTTGCCGCAGCCGCATCTCGGTGCGGTGGCGCACACTCGGTGGGACCCCCGATCGGAAGGAGCGCGCTATGGCCCCGACGCGCTGGCAGCGGCGGGTGGACGCCGGCGACTGGGATGCCGTCGCCGCCGAACTCGACGAGTACGGCGGTGCGCTGCTGCCGCAACTGCTGACCGTCGCCGAGACCGCGCGACTGCGGGATTGCTACGCCGACGACGAGCGCTTCCGGGCCACCGTCGACATGCAGCGTCACCGCTACGGGTCCGGGCAGTACCGATACTTTGCGGCACCGGCGCCCGATCCCGTGGATGCGCTCAAGCGGGCACTGTATCCGCGCTTGTTGCCGATCGCCCGGGCCTGGGCCGATCGGTTGGGCCGGGAGGCGCCGTGGCCCGACGACTTCGACGACTGGCTGGGGCACTGTCACCGGGCCGGCCAGACCAAGCCGACCGCGCTGATGTTGCGCTACGGCCCCGGCGACTGGAATGCGCTGCACCGGGACCTCTACGGCGAGTTGGTGTTTCCGCTGCAGGTGGTGATCAACCTCAGCGACCCGGCCACCGATTACACCGGCGGCGAGTTTCTGCTGGTCGAGCAGCGTCCGCGCGCGCAGTCGCGGGGCTCAGCCGTGCAGTTGCCGCAGGGCCACGGCTATGTGTTCACCACCCGGGAGCGCCCGGTGCGCTCTACCCGCGGCTGGTCGAGGGCACCGGTACGCCACGGCGTTTCACCGATCCGTTCCGGTGAGCGCTACACGCTGGGACTGATCTTTCATGACGCCGCGTGAACGCTAGCCCCCGATGCGGCGCAGCACGATCACGTTGTCGGTGAGCACCGCGGACTGACCGTCGGGTCCGAGGGCCTCGCGCTCGGCGGTGCCGCACCGCAGCAACTCCCATTGCGCAGCTTGAGGGTCCAGCCCGGCCAGCACCTCCTGCGCGGTCGGGAAGTGGTGCTCGCGGGCGTGCTCACCAGCCCAGGGCGGCGCGGCGGCATGGTCGACGATCAGCAGGGTGCCGCCTGCCGCGACGGCTTCGGCGGCCCTGCGCAGCACCGACACCCGGTCCAGTGGCACCGGCGAGTGCAGGAACGGCGCCGAGACCAGGTCGAATTCGCCCGGCGGGAAGCCGGTGGACAGGTCGTGGCGCTCGAAGCGGATGCGGTCCACGACCTCCCGCGCCTGTGCGGCTGCGCGGGCGCGACGCAGCGCGTTCTCCGAGATGTCGACCGCCACCACCTGCCAGCCCTGGGCGGCGAGCCAGATGGCGTCGGCGCCCTCCCCGCAACCGAGGTCCAGCGCTCGGCCCGGCGGCAGGCCCGCGACGCGCTCGGCGAGTTGCGCGTTGACCCGTCCGCTCCACACCTGGTCGTGGCCGCCGTAGAACTCGTCCCAGAACTCGCGCGGGTCGGGCGCTTCGTCTGTCATCGGTCGTGTTGCCTTTCGCGTACCGCGCGGCGACGCCGCGCTCCGGCGTCGCTGCCCTCAGGCGGCGGCCACTCCCCAGCCCAGCCATCGGGACGTCACCAACACCAGCCCTAAAGACACCGTAGCCACGGCCACCAGGCCGATGACGGCCACCAGCAACGGCCGCCAGCCCGCGCGGGCGATCTGCCGGAAGTCCGTGGACAGTCCGACGCCGGCGAAAGTGAGCAGGAAGGCCCACCGCGACACGTTGCCCAGGCTGGCCAGCTGCGCCTTGTCCAGCCAACCGGCCGTCGCCACGGCCGACACCACCAGGAACCCCAAAACGAATTTCGGGAACTGGCGCCAGATGAACACGGCCTTGGCCCGGTAGCCGTCCGCCACCTGGTCGGCCTGTCCGCGGGCCGCCCAGTACAGGGCGAAACCGAGGACGACGAACCCGATCAGGGCGTTGCGGACGGATTTCACCAGCACCGCGATCTTGCCGGCCTCCTCGGAGAACAGGTAGCCGGTGGCGGTCGTCTCGGCGGTGTTGTCGACCGACAGCCCGGCCCACAGTCCGAATTCGTGGTCAGTGAGTCCGATCAGGTGGCCCAGCGGCGGCAACACGAACAGGGCCACCGCTCCCAGCGCGAGGATGGCCGCGATCGCATAGCTGACTTCGGAGTTCTTGGCGCGGATGGCCCCTTTGGAGGCGATGATGGCCGAAACCCCGCAGATCGAGGTTCCGATGGCCAGCAGGGATCCGAGCTTTCCCGACAGGCCGAAAATGCGCGCTGCGCCCAGGATTATCGCGCCGGCGATGGTCATGTCCAGCAGGATCTGAACCAGGCTGACGCCGCCCAGTTTGGCGATGTCGCCGAGCACGAAGCGAGAGCCCAGGGCAACGATGCCGACCTTGAGCCAGAACTCGTAGGTCAGCACGCCGGGCACAAAGATCCGGTGCAGTCCCACGGTATTCCGGATCACCAGCCCGATGACGATGGACCACAGCACATACTCGATGTCGGGCAGCGTCGCGTGCAGCTGGTGTCCCAGCGCCAGCCACCAACGCTGGGCGTATTTACCCAACAGGCCCACGGTGAGCAGCAGACCGATGCCGGGCAGATAGTCCAGCGGCCTGGTGAAGACAGCGCCCGTGGCGGGCCGGTCGGAATCCGGGTGCGTCGTGGTCATGCTCACCACGGAATCTTCGGAAGCACATCGGCCAGTGCCAGCACGACGAGCACACCCACCACCAGGTTCGCCCACCCGTCGGTACCCAACCTCTTCATCTGCGGCCTCCCATGCGCTGGTCGGGCGTAACGCTATGACACTGCCGGCTGGCCACGACAGGGTTGCAATCACCGTCGGCACAAACACCCCGGCCGCGAAGCCCGGGCGGCGCGGCGCTCGTTGCCCGGCGAATGGCTACGGGTAGACCGTCTGATTGACCAGACGCACCGAGGAGGGGCCGTCGCCGTAGAACTCGGCGATGCTCAGCGAGGCCAGGTCCAGGTGCAGCCGGTACAAGATGCCCGGTCCGGCGTCCAGCGCCAGACGCAGCACGGTCTTGATCGGCGTCACGTGCGACACCACCAGCACGGTGGTGCCACCGTGTTCGGCGATGATCCGGTCACGCGCGGCCAGCACCCGCTGCTGCACGGCGTCGAAGCTCTCCCCGCCGGGGGGCTCGGTGGAGGTGTCGTTGAGCCAGCGCCGGTGCAACTCGGGATCGCGCGCGGCGGCCTCGGCGAAAGTCAGGCCCTCCCAGGCACCGAAGTCGGTTTCGGTCAGGTCTTCGTCGACGGCCACATCCAGACGCAGCAGTCTGGCTGCCGCCTCGGCCGTCTCACGACAGCGCTGCAGGGGCGAGCTGATGACCGCCGAGATACCGCCGCGGCCCGCCAGGTAGCGCGCCGCTTCCCCGGCCTGGCGCCGTCCGGTCTCGGTCAGCGGCGGATTGCCGCGCCCGGAGTAGCGCCGGTGCACCGACAGCTCGGTCTGCCCGTGGCGCAGCAGCAGCAGCCGTGTCGCGGTGCCGGTCGCACCGGTCCAGCCGGGAGCCGCGGGCGCAGTCGCGGCCGGCGGCTTGGGTGCGGGCGCCTCGATCACGACACCCTTCTGGGCGGCGTCCATGGCCTCGTTGGCCAGCCGGTCGGCGTAGGAGTTCTTGTCCCGCGGTATCCACGAATAGCGAACGTGGTCGAAGGTCGCCGCCAGCTCACGGGCCTTGCGGTGCAACGGGATCAGGTCCGGATGCTTGACCTTCCAGCGGCCCGCCATCTGCTCGACCACCAGCTTGGAGTCCATGAAGACCGCCACCTCGGCGGCTCCCAGCCCGGCCGCCTGGGTCAGGCCGGCCACCAGGCCGCGGTACTCGGCGACATTGTTGGTGGCCACCCCGATGGCCTCTTTGGCCTCGGCGAGCACCTCGCCGCGGTCGGCCGACCACACCACCGCGCCATATCCGGCCGGCCCCGGGTTGCCACGCGACCCGCCGTCGGCTTCAACGATCACCTTCATCTGCGGTGGGCTTACCCGAAGTCCTTGACCCGCAACAGGATCGCGCTGCATTCCGGGCAGCGCAGCACCTCTTCGGGAGCAGCCGCGGAGATCCGCGCCAGCTCGCCGCGGTCGATCTCGATCCGGCAGGCGCCGCACTGGCCGCCGCGCAGCGGTCCGGCACCCACCCCGGCGGAGATGCGCTGGCGCTCATAGAGCGCCAGCAGTTCGTCATCGATGGTGGCCGCCAACTCCGCGCGCCTGGCCGCTCGCTGCTCACGGGTGGCCTCGATCTCGGCCAGGGCGGCGGCCACCGCCTCCTGCACCCCGGCCAGATCGGCGGCCAGGCCCTCGAGCACCGTCGCTTCGGCGGTGGCCTGACCCTGCAGCTGCTCCCGCTGCTCCAGCAGCTCCAACAGCGAGTCCTCCAAGCTGGATTGACGCTTGTGCAGCGTCTCCAGCTCGTGCTGCAGATCCACGACCTGCTTGGCGTTGGTCTGCCCCGAGTCCAGCAGGGCACGGTCGCGGTCCTCGCGCTGGCGCACCGCGTCGATCTCCGACTCGAAACGGCCGGCTTGGGCGTCCAGATCCTCCAAGGCCAGTTCCAGCGCAGCCAGCCGGTCAGCCGACGCGGTGTGCTCGGTCTGGATGCGGTCCCGGTCGGCCTGCTCGGGCAGGTTCTGGGCACGGTGGGAGATCCTGGCCAGCTCGGCATCGAGCTCCAAGAGTTCCAGCAGCGAACGTTGTTGTGCTACGGCGGCCTTCATGACCGGTCTCCTTCGAACGCGAGATTCCAGGGGTCGGTGCGCAGCGTGCTGACACGCACCGGCAGCGTCGCACCGAAATGCGAGCGGAGTATGTCGGCGGCCTGCGCGCACCACGGGTATTCACTGGCCCAGTGGGCCACGTCGACCAGCGCCATCGCCGACCGGCGGGAATGCTCGTCAGCCGGATGGTGCCGCAGGTCCGCGGTGAGGTAGACCTGAGCGTCGGCGGCCGCCGCGGCGTCGAGCAGGGAATCTCCCGCTCCCCCGCAGACCGCGACCTTCGAGACCTGCAGATCCGGGTCGCCGCAGGCCCGGATCCCCCACGTCGTGGCCGGCAGGCCCGCGGCGGCGCGCGCCACGAAGTCGCGCAGCGGCTCCGGGGCGGCCAGGCTGCAGACGCGTCCGATTCCCACCCCGGCCGGCAGCGGCTGCACCGCGAAGATGTCGAACGCCGGCTCCTCGTAGGGATGAGCGGCGCGCAGCGCGGCGTGGATCGCGCCCCGCGCCCGTGCCGGCGCCACCACCTCGACGCGGTCCTCCGCGACGTGCTCCACCGCGCCGACCTTCCCGATCACCGGCGTCGCACCGTCGCCGGGCAGAAACTGACCGGTGCCGCCGACGCTCCAGCTGCACTGGGTGTAGTCCCCGATACGACCGGCCCCGGCGGCGAACACCGCGGCCCGCACCGCCTCGGCGTGCTCGGCCGGGGTGTAGATCACCCATTTGTCGGTCTCGGCGCGGGCGGCGGCAGGTTCCAGCACGGACTCCACCGTGAGCCCGAGCGCTGCGGCCAATGCGTCGGAGACGCCCGGCGACGCCGCGTCGGCATTGGTGTGGGCGGTGAACAGGGCGCAACCCCGGCTGATCAACCGGTGAATGAGCGCGCCCTTGGGGGTGCTGGCGGCCACGGTGTCCACCCCGCGCAGCAGCAGCGGATGATGGGCCAGCAGCAGGGCCCCGTCGGGCAGCTGCTCGACCACCGCCGCGGTGGCGTCCACCGCGACCGTCACCGAGGTCACCGCGGCGTCGGGATCACCGCAGACCAGGCCGACCGAGTCCCAGGAGTGGGCCAGCCCGGGCGGGTAGGCCGCATCCAGGACATCGATCACGTCAGCCAGCCGGGCGGTCACACTGCAAGACAGTAGTGCGCCACCCGGCGAGGCCTCCGCGCACGTCGGGGACAATGGGGTCGTGATGCGCACGACCACCGCCACCGCCGAACTGGTGATCTTCGACCTCGACGGCACCTTGACCGACTCCGCTGCCGGAATCGTCGCCAGCTTCCGGCACGCCCTGGACCGGATCGGGGCGCCGCAGCCCGAGGGCGACCTGGCCGCGCGGTTGGTCGGCCCGCCCATGCATCACACGCTGGCCGCCATGGGGCTCGGCGAGCAGACCGAGGCGGCGGTCGCTGCCTACCGCGCCGACTACACCAGTCGCGGGTGGCAGATGAACACGCTGTTCGACGGTGTTGCCGAGTTGCTGAGCGACCTGCGCGACGCCGGGGTACGGCTGGCGGTGGCCACCTCCAAGGTGGAGCCGACCGCGCGCAGGATCCTGGAACATTTCGGGCTCGACGGCTACTTCGACGTGATTGCCGGCGCCAGCGTGGACGGGTTGCGGGCCGCGAAGGCCGACGTGGTGGCGCACGCCCTGGCGCAGTTGGCGCCGCTGCCGCAGCGGGTGCTGATGGTGGGCGACCGGCGCCACGATGTCGACGGGGCCGCCGTGCACGGCATCGACACGGTGCTGGTCGGCTGGGGCTACGGCCGGTCGGACTACAACGACACCGACGCCGACGGTCAGAGACCGGTTACCCGGGTGCAGACCGTCGCCGAACTGCGGGAGGTGCTCGGTGTCTGAGCCGCTGCTGCATGTCACGTTCGTGTGCACCGGCAACATCTGCCGTTCGCCGATGGCCGAGAAGATGTTCGCCCACCAGCTGGCGCAGCGCGGACTGGCCCACGCGGTACGGGTGAGCAGCGCCGGAACCGCGGGCTGGCACGTCGGCAAGGGCGCCGACGAGCGCACCAACCGGGTGTTGCGCGACAACGGCTATCCGGTGGAGCATTGCGCCGCCCAGGTCGGGCCCGAGCACGAGGCCGCGGACCTGGTGGTGGCGCTGGGACGCAACCACGTCGGGCTGCTGAAGGGCCTGGGCATTCCCGCCGAGCGCATCCGGATGCTGCGGTCCTTCGACCCGCGTTCGGGGGCGGCCGTGCCGGACGTCGACGACCCCTACTACGGCGACCATGACGACTTCGTGCGGGCGTTCACCGTCATCGAGGCGTCGCTGCCGGGCCTGCACGACTGGGTCGACGGGCAGCTGGCGTTGGGCGAAAGCGGCTGATGCGCCGGCTGGCCTTCCTGCTGCGCCCGAGCTGGCTGGCCCTGGCGGCGGTGGTGCTGGGCTTTGCCTACCTGTGCTTCACCGTGCTGGCGCCGTGGCAACTGGGCAAGAACACCACGACGTCGCGCGCCAACAGCCAACTCGAACGCGCACTGACCGCCGAGCCGGTACCGGTGACAACCCTGCTGCCGCAGCAGGATTCGTCGGCGCCGGACGAGCAGTGGCGTCCGGTGACCGCCACCGGACGCTATCAGCCCAAAGCCCAGGTGCTGGTGCGGTTGCGGTCGATCGACGGGGTGCCGGCGGTGGAGGTGCTGACGCCGTTCGCGGTCAAGGACGGGCCGACGGTGCTGGTGAACCGCGGCTACGTGCGAACCGACGACGGTGGTGCGCGGCTGCCGGAGATCGCGCCGCCGCCAGACGGCGAGGTCACCATCACCGCGCGGCTGCGTGATTCGCAGGCGGCCATTCCGGGCAAGAACCCGTTCACCGAGAACGGCTTTCGTCAGGTGTACTCGATCAACACCGAGCAGGTGTCAAAGGTGACCGGTGTTCCGCTGACCGGTTCCTACCTGCAGCTGGTGGACGGCCAGCCCGGCGGTTTGGGAGTGATCGCCCTGCCCCGCCGGGACGCCGGGCCGTTCCTGTCCTACGGCATCCAGTGGATCGCGTTCGGCATCCTCGCTCCACTGGGACTGGGCTACTTCGCGTTCGCCGAGATCCGGGCACGCCGCGCCGAGCGGTCCGAGCCTTCCGGGAACGACGGCGCCGACGAGCCGGCACCACCGATGACCGTCGAACAGAAACTCGCCGACCGGTACGGCCGGCGCCGGTAGGCCGCCGGGCGGGTTGTGCCATCCTGGGGCGATGGTCAACATCTCGGATATCGGAATCTGGAGTGCGCCGCTGCGCTACGGCGATCAGGGCGAGGCCGCCGAAGCGGCTGCCGAACTGGAAGAACTGGGTTTCGGTGTGCTGTGGATCCCCGACGTCGGCGGTCCGGTGTTCGACTCGGTGGCCAACCTGCTCACGGCCACCAGCCGTGCCGTCATCGCCACCGGCATCCTGAACCTGTGGATGCACTCCCCGGCCGACGTGGCGGCGTCCTACGCCGCGCTCACCGCCGAGCACGGTGACCGGTTCCTGCTCGGTATCGGCGTCAGCCATGCCCCGCTGATCGATTCCCGCGACCCGGGGCGTTACAAGCGGCCGTTGGGGGCGATGACCACGTTCCTCGACGGTCTCGACGCCGCCGAGACACCCGTCCCGGCCGATGCCCGTGTCCTTGCCGCGCTGGGACCGAAGATGCTGGAGGTGGCCGCCACCCGCAGTCGCGGCGCCCACCCCTACCTGACCACCCCCGAGCACACCCGGTTCGCCCGCGAGCAGCTCGGCGCGGGCCCACTGCTGGCGCCCGAGCAGACCGCCATCCTGTGCGACAGCCGCGAACAGGCCCGCGAGATCGGCGTCGGGTGGCTGAGCTCGTATCTGGCGCTGCCCAACTACGCCAACAACCTGCTGCGGTCGGGATTCACCGAAGACGACATCGCCTCAGTCAGCGATCGGCTGTTCGACGCGATCATCGCCTGGGGCACCGTGGACGCGGTGACCGATCGGATCGCCGAACACCGGGCCGCCGGAGCCGACCACGTCTGCGTCCAGCTGCTCGACGCCGACCCGCGGGCGTTCCCGCGGGAGCAGTGGCGGCAGCTGGCCGCAGCGCTGGTCTGATCTCAGCCGACGGAACGCTCGGCGCCGGACCAGAACTGGGCGCGCACCGCCTTCTTGTCCGGCTTGCCCAGCGCGGTCACCGGCACCGATTCGGCGACGATCACCTGCTTGGGCGCCTGCACCGAACCCTTGCGTTCCTTGACCGCGGCCTGGATCTCGGCGGTCATCGTGGCGATCGCCTCGGCATCGCTGTCGGCGCCCGGGCGCAGCACCACCACGGCGGTCACCGCCTCGCCCCACTTTTCGTCGGGGGTGCCGATCACGCACACCTGAGCCACCGACGGGTGCTCGGCGATGACGTCCTCGACCTCGCGGGGGAAGACGTTGAAACCTCCGGTGACGATCATGTCCTTGGTGCGGTCCACGATGAAATAGAAGCCGTCTTCGTCTTCGCGGGCCAGGTCACCGGTGTGCATCCAGCCGTCCTTGAACGTCTCGGCGGTGGCCTCGGGG
>NZ_JRMK01000075.1:0-21227 GCF_000972925.1 Mycobacterium sp. UM_Kg1
TGTATAAGAGACAGGGTGTCGCCGGCGCTGCGGCGTGGCCACACCCATCGCGGGACGGCTTCCGGCTAGGGTGTCGATGATCCTCGGCTGGGTGACGAGGTCCGCCGATCGCGTGAGGAGTACTCGTGACGCTGACCCCCACACCCAACACCGACAACACCTCGTGGCCGGCCATGCAGAAGTACCTGGCGTCGTTGTCCCCCGGCGAACATCGCCGCGCGACGGCACGGCTGGCCGGCCTCACCGAAGCCGACTGGCGCAGCTTCGGCGTGAGCGAGCCGCAACAGGCCGAATACGACTATCCGGTGACCCAGATCGACGGATCGCTGCCGGCGGATTTGGCCGGGACGCTCTATCGCAACGGCCCCGGACGGTGGGAGGACCACACCGGGCGGCCATTGCACCACCTCTTCGACGGCGACGGCATGGTCTCGGCCTTCACCATCGGCGCCGGCAGCGTGCACTACCGCAACCGCTACGTCCGCACCCGCCACTACCGCGGCAAGACCGGAACGCGACACTTGGGCACCCCGGCGGCCGGCGGCTGGTGGGCCAACGCCGGCCGAATCCCGCCGAATCTGGCCAACACCAACATCGTGGAACACGCCGGGCACCTCTACGCGCTGTGGGAGGGCGGTCCGCCGCACGAAATCGACCCCGTGACGCTGCAGACCCGCGGGGTGCGCCGGTTCGGGGGCCGACTGCGCTGGATGGGTTCCTACTCGGCGCACCCGAGTCTGTGCCCGCGCAGCGGTGAGATGTTCAACTTCGGCGTCGAGTTCATCCCGCGACCGCACCTGCGCATCTATCGCACCGATGTGCGCGGTCGCCTGAGCCACTTCCGCTCGGTGCGGCTGCCGTATGTGGCGATGGTGCACGATTTCGCGCTCACCGAGCGCTACCTGGTGTTCCTGGTGTCGCCGATCATCCCCGACGCGATGCCGATCGCCCTGGGCCGCGCGACCCTCGGTGACGCCCTGCACTATCGGCCCGAACGCGGCAGCGTGTTTGTGCTGATCCCTCGCGATGGCGGCGCCGTGCGGCGGGTGGAGTGCGAAGCCGTGCTCCAGTTCCATCTCAGTAACGCCTACGACGACGGTTCCGACGTGGTCGTCGATGCGATCACCTACCCCGACGGCCGCCTGCTGGAACGTATTGCGCGGTTCCAGACGAGCAGCCTCAAGGACGCGCCCTCGGAGTTTTCCCGGTTCCGGATCACCGCGTCCGGGCGCCTTACCCGCGAGGCGCTGAGCGACGCCGCCTGCGAGTTTCCGCGCCACCACCCGGGCTATGAGGGCATGCCGCACCGGTACGCCTACATCAGCAGCCGGCGTCGGCTCAGTTCGTTCTACGACTCGATCACCAAGTTGGACCTGGTCGACCACAGCGAGACCACGTACACCGCCGAGGGGGAGGGGAACAGCTTCTGTGAGCCGGTCTTCACGCCCAGGTCGCACGCCACCGCCGAGGACGACGGGTGGCTGCTGACCGTCGAATACCAGGCCGCGCAGCACACCTCACGCCTGGTGGTCTTCGACGCACGCGATCTCGCCGGTGGCCCGGTGGCCCGCGCCGCACTCACCCACCACATTCCGCAGGGTTTTCACGGCAACTTCAGTGCCCGCCCGGCCCGCTGAGCACTCCGGGGCGACTACGCCATCTCCGGCACGTTCAGGTGGGCGATCGCCAAGTCGAATTCGGCGACTTCGAGCACTTCGGCGCCGGCCTCGTTGACGGCTCGGGCCCAGATGGCCTGCTCACTGCTGCGACTGGCGATCAACGCGGCGCGGTCGTCGAAGCTCACGGTCGAGACCGCGCGGCCCGAATGCCGGTCGATCATCAGTGTGGTGCTGCAGAAGCCGTCGAGATTCTCCAGGTCGGGTGTCAGCGCCAGCTTGTAGGTGTCGACCATTCGATCGCACCCGGCCGGGTCGGTCCGCAGCCAGGTGACCCGCACCCCGGCATAGCGCTGAGACCGGTGATCACGGCGCACCGCAGCGATCTCCCAGCGGCTGATCTCGGCGGTGGCATGGAAGATCTCGGTGGCGCGGTCGCGCATCTGCGCCGCGTCGGCCTCGCTCGCCCGCAGGGTGTCCTCATCCAGCCATGACGACGTGACGATGCACCGGCCGGCGTCGCGGTCGACAAGCATCGACATACCCGCGCAGCCGTCCATTGCGGCCAAGGCCGGCATCACCACGGTGCGGACATGGGTGATCCCCTCATCGAGAAATGACGGATGGGCGTGAATGGTGGTTGCGCGCGCGAACATGGGGGCCTCCGAGCGATCGGGGCGACGCCCCAGCGGCGCCACCGCTCCCTTCCACCATGCTCCGGCCATGGTGTGGGGACAACCCTTATTCGCCCCCAATTGCCTGACTACTCCGGGACCGCGTCCGCCTCGGGCCGATGGGTTGCCTCCAGCTCGGCGATGTGAGCGCCGATGCGTCCCCGCAGCGCGAGGGTGCCGATGAGGCCGGCGAGCACCGCGACCAGCAGCGCTACCCAGGAGAATCGGGAAAGCCAATGTTCGGCCGCTACGCCGGCGTAGTACACCAGGGCGGTGGTACCACCGGCCCAGCAGATGGCCCCGGCAACGTTGGCGACCAGGAAATGCCGGTAGGGCATTCTCAGCGCCCCGGCCAGGGGGCCGGCCAGGATGCGCAGCAGTGCCATGAAGCGGCCGAAGAACACCGCGAGGCTGCCCCACCGGCCGAACGACCGCTCCGCGAACGCGATGTGGCCCGGGCCGAAGTGGTTCGGGAATCGCCGGCCCAGCCGGTCGAACAGCGGCATACCGAAGCGACGGCCGATCGAATAGCCGATCGAGTCGCCGATGACAGCCCCGACGATGGCCGCAGCGGCGACCCCCACCGGGTCGACTCCCAGCTCGTGCCGCGACGACAACAGCGCGGCGCCCACCAGCATGAGTTCCCCCGGCAGCGGCACACCCAGGCTCTCGATGCCGATCACCCCGCCGACGAGCAGATAGACCAGCACCGGCGGGATCGAGTAGAGCAGGATATCCACCGACATGCGGCCAAGCATGCCTCACGGCGCTCGGGAAAGCCCGTCGGCGCCGTCGGCGCTGCGCCGCTTCACCTTGTAGCGTAAGTCGGGCGCCTGCCCAGGCACTGGTGATCGGCTCGAGGAGCGGCAGTGGAATTCAACCTCGCCCAGGTGTTCTCGGCGGTCGCCGAGGCCATCCCGGACCGGGACTGCATCGTCTTCGGTGACCGGCGGTTGAGCTACCGCCAGGTCGAGGACCGGGCCCGCCGGCTGGGGCGGGCCCTGCACGAGCGGGGCCTGGGCGCGCGGCGGGAGCGATGCAACCTGGCCCCCCACGAATCCGGCCAGAGCCACCTGGCGCTGTATCTGGCCAACGGCAACGAGTATCTGGAGGGCATGCTCGGCGCCTACCACGCCCGCGTCGCGCCGTTCAACGTCAACTACCGCTACGTCGCCGACGAACTGGTCTATCTGCTGACCGATGCAGCCACCGAGGCGATCATCTACCACGCCCGCTACGCGCCCACGCTGGCCGAGGCGCTGCAGCGGGCCGGCGACCGATTGCCCGCAATACCGCTGATCCACGTCGACGACGACTCCGGCAACGCGCCGCTGCCCGGTGCGGTGCGCTACGAAGAACTGCTGGCCGCCACCTCCGCGGAGCCGCTGGACCTGGCGCTGTCCCCGGACGACCTGTACCTGCTCTACACCGGGGGCACCACGGGCCTGCCCAAGGGCGTGCTGTGGCGCCAGCACGACATCTTCATCAACGCGATGGGCGGCCGCGCCTTCGGTAGCGGCGCCGTACCCGCCACGCTGGAGGAGATCGTCGCCCGCACTCAGGTCGCCGGTGCCGCCGGCTCGATGACGGTGGCGCCGCTGATGCACGGTGCCGCCCAGTGGGCCGCGTTCATCACGCTGCTGGGCGGGCGGCCGTTCGTGATGTCGGCGGCCACCGATCGGTTCGACCCGGTGGTGACGTGGGAACTGGCGGCCAGGGAACGGGTCATTTCGCTGTCGATCGTCGGCGATGCGTTCGCCCGCCCGCTCGCCGACGCGCTCGAGGCCGGCGGCCCCCAACTGGCCGACGCCCTGTCGGGGCTGATGGTGCTGGCCAGCGGCGGGGCGGCGTTCACCGCGCCGCTCAAGCAACGGATCCTGGGCCTGCTGCCGCACCTGTCGATCCTCGACGCCGGGGGTTCCTCGGAGACCGGCGCCGCGATGGGGCAGACCACCAGCCGTGCCCAGAGCTCCACCGGACGCTTCACCCCGAACCCGGGCGCCGTGGTGGTCAGCGAGGACATGACCCGCATCCTGCGGCCCGGCGACGACGAGATCGGCTGGCTGGCGCAGCAGGGTTATGTGCCGCTGGGATACCTCGGCGACCCGGAGAAATCGGCGCGCACGTTCCCCCTCATCGAGGGAATCCGGCATTCGGTCCCCGGTGACCGGGCACGCTGGGACGCCGACGGTGGCATCGACCTGCTGGGCCGCGACTCGGTGACGATCAACTCCGGCGGCGAGAAGATCTTCGCCGAGGAGGTCGAAGCCGCGATCGCGCACCATCCCGCCGTCTACGACGTCGTGGTGGTGGGCCGGCCCAGCCAGCGGTGGGGCAACGAAGTCGTCGCCGTGGTGCAGCTGTCCGAAGGTGCCGACGCCGGAGCCGACGACATCATCGCCGCGGCAGCCGACCACATCGCGCGGTACAAACTGCCCAAAGCCGTGGTGTTCTGCGCCCAGATTCGGCGTTCGCCGTCGGGCAAGGCCGACTACCGCTGGGCCAGGGAGCGGGCCATTGCCGCGCACTCCGTCCATGCGGCTGTGCCCGGTTAGGTCAGCCGAACTGCGGCTTGCGCTTTTCCCGGATGGCGGCCAGGCCCTCATGCACGTCGGGACCGGAGAAGCCGAGGAACTCCAGGCCCAGGGCGGTCTCGAAGGCCGGCGCGAACTGCCGGTACCAGTAGTTCAGGCTGTGCTTGGTGAACCGGATCGCGTCCTGGGCGCCGTGCGCCAGGTCGTCGGCGATGCGGCTGGCGGTGGCCAGGACCTGGTCGTCGTCGACGCAAGTGGAAACCAGCCCGATGCGCTCGGCCTCCTCGCCGTGCAGTGTCTCGCAGGTCAACAGGTAGTACTTGGCCTTGGCCATCCCCACCAGCAGCGGCCAGCAGATCGCCGCGTGGTCGCCCGCGGCCACCCCGAGCTTGGTGTGGCCGTCGATCAACAGGGCGGTGCGCCCGGCCACCGAGATGTCCGACAGCAGTGCCACCACCAGGCCCGCCCCCACGGCCGGGCCGTTGATGGCCGAGATCACCGGCTTGGAGAAGTTGACCATGTTGAGCACCAGATCGCGGGCCTCCCGCAGCACCTGCATCCGCCCGGCATGATCGCCGACGATCTTCTCGATCAGATCGAAGCTGCCGCCGGCGGAGAACGCCTTGCCCTCGCCGCGGACCAGTACCGCCCGCACCTCGTCGTCGCGGTCGAGCACCGGCCACACGTCGGCGAGGTCGCGGTGCATCTGTGGGCCCACCGAGTTGAGCCCCGGGGCATCGAGCACCAGCTCCAGCACGCCGTTGTCACCCGGCTCGAACCGAAGGCTGGGGAAGTCGGAAGAGGCACGGTAGCGGGGGGCGTCAGTCATCATTTGTTTCTACTCGACCGCCCGGGGCCGCCGCCGTCAGGGCTGGCTTGACGCGGCCGGCCGCCACCGGCGCGGTGCGTCGGTGAATTCGCAACGAGCCCAACCGTTCCCGGGCCCGGTCAGGCCGGGAATGCCGTCCAGCGCGGGGGTGCGCGGGGCGCCCAAACCGGCCGTGGGCGTTTAGGTTCGCCTTTCTCGTTTCTACAAAATCCCTTGTGTAAACTCTGTGCCCATGGCATATGTGATCGGGAAGCCGTGCGTTGACGTGATGGATCGGGCCTGCGTGGAGGAGTGCCCGGTTGACTGCATCTACGAAGGCGGGCGAGCCCTTTACATCCACCCGGACGAGTGTGTGGACTGCGGAGCCTGCGAGCCGGTGTGCCCGGTCGAGGCCATCTACTACGAAGATGACCTCCCCGACGAGCTCCAGCCGCACCAGGCCGACAACGCGGCCTTCTTCGCCGAGGCCCTGCCGGGGCGCGACGAGGCCCTCGGATCCCCCGGCGGCGCCGCCAAGATCGGCCCGCTCGGCATCGACACTCCGCTGGTGGCCGGCTACCCTCCCCAGGGGGAGTGAGCGACATCGCCAAGTCGCCTGCGCCATCGGGAGGACGTCGCCTCGACGTTCTTCGGCTGGTACAGGCCGCGGACGAACCGCTGAGCATCGCGCAGATCGCCGACGAACTGGGCGTGCACCCCAATACGGTGCGGTTCCACTTGGACACCTTGGTCGAGGAAGGCCGGGTCGAGCACACCGCAACCGATCACAAGGGCCGGGGCCGGCCGGCGCTGATGTTCCGCGCCATCCGGCAGATGGACCGTGGCGGCACCCGCCGGTTCCGGCTGCTCGCCGAAATCCTCACCATGGGCTTGGCCGCCGACTCCGATCCCAGCGCCAAGGCGCTGGCCGCGGGCCGGGCCTGGGGGCAGCGCCTGCGCCCCCTGCAACCCCCGGACGGCCCCGTCGACCCCGACGAGTCCACCGGCCAGCTGCTGGAAATACTCGATGAACTGGGATTCGAGCCCGAGACCCTCGATCCCGATACCACCGGCGAAGAGCAGTTCGGGCTGCGGCACTGCCCGTTCCTGGAACTCGCCGAAACTTCGGCCGACGTGGTCTGCCCGATTCATCAGGGATTGATGCAGGGCGTGCTGGAAGCCTGGGGATCGCCGCTGACCGTCGATCGTCTCGACCCCTTCTACGAGCCCGACCTGTGCGTGGCGCATCTGAAGCCGGCGGCCGGCAACGGAACGCCGGTCGCCCGCTCCGCCCCGGGCGTGAGGCGCACCGCAGGGTCCACCGGGTGAGCGCCGGCGCCTCCGTTGCGACCGCCGCCACCTTCCTCTGGCTGGGGATGGTGATCGCGATTTCGTTCCTGGAGGCGCCGCTGAGGTTTCGGGCCCCCGGCGTGACCGCCGTGGCCTACGCCGTCGCCGTGGCGACGCTGTCGGTCCACGCTCTGATCCCGCACACCGAGCCGAAGGAGTACCGATGGAATCGACATCGCTGAACGCGTTGGCCGACGAGAAGCTCGCCGAGGCGTCCCAGCACCACAGCGGCCGAGCCGCCCACACCGTCTACGGCGGTTCGGTGCACCACCTTCGCCAGACTCTGGTCGCCTTGCAGGCCGGCCAATCGCTGGCCGAACACGACAGTCCCGGGGAATCGACCTTGCAGGTGCTGAGGGGCCGGGTGCGGCTGACCGCCGGCTCAGACACCTGGGAAGGTGCGGCCGGTGAATTGGTGACCCTGCCCCGCGCCCGGCACGCGTTGGAGTCGCTCGAAGATTCCGTGGTGCTGCTGACCGTCGCCAAGAGCGCATCGCACTGAGCGTGCCGCTGCGCACCTCTTGGTCGCAGGGGGCCGGACTACGGGTGCCGATCCTCAATGCCCCCATGGGTGGGGTGGCCGGCGGACGGCTGGCCGCGGCCGTCACCGCCGCGGGCGGGCTGGGGATGATCGGCATGGGCAGCACCGCCACCGCGGCGTCGCTGGCGACCGAACTGGCCGCGCTGGGCACGGTGCCCCGGTTCGGAATAGGCCTGGTGGATTGGGTGATCCGCGACCAACCCGAATTGCTGGAGGCGGCACTGGCAGCCGACCCGACGTTGCTGTCGGTCAGCTTCGGCGTCGACCTGTCCTGGGTGCGGCGGGCCCACGAGGCTGGGATCGCGGCTGCCACCCAGGTCTACGACGCCGAAACCGCTCGCCGCGCCCGGGACGCCGGGGTGGACGTGCTGGTGGCGCGCGGCGCCGAGGGCGGCGGCCACGGCGCGATCCGGCTCGCCACGCTGCCCCTGCTGGACGCCGTTCTGGACGTCGTCGAGGTTCCGGTGCTGGCCGCCGGTGGGATCGCCGGGCCGCGCAGCCTGGCCGCCGTGCTGGCCGCGGGCGCCGCCGGAGCCTGGCTGGGAACCGTGTTGTCGGCATGCCCCGAGGCGCTGACCGGCGAGGGTGCCCGCCGCGCGCTGATCGCAGCCACCGGCACCGACACGATCTCCACCCGGGTCTTCGACGTCGGGCAGCGTCTGGATTGGCCGGCGTGGTTCCCGTCGCGGGTGTTGCGCAACGACTTCACCGGCCGCTGGGCCGGTCATGAGGATGCGCTGGCCGCCGATCGAGATGCGAGATCGGAACTGTCAGCCGCGATCGCCGACGGTGATCAGCGACTCGCCCCGGTGGACGCCGGTCAGAGCGTCGGCATGCTCACCGACAGCCGCTCGGCGGCGGTGGTGATCGACGATCTGTGCAGCGGGGCGCAACGGCTGCTGGCGCGCTGGGGCTGACCCGTTACACCGCTCGCAGATAACGGGTGGCGATGGTGCGCTGCAGAAAGGGCCCGATAGGTCCGGCTGCCTTGGTCCACCAGGTGGCCGGCCGGGAGAACGCCCGAATCTGGGCGTACACCGTGTCGTCGGCGGCGTCGTAGCGCACCGCGAACAACTCCTCGCCAGATTCGGGATGCCCCGCCAGGGTGCCGTAGGCGAAGCCGCGCCGGTCGGGCTCGGACACCACATAGACGACCCGGCACGGTGCGGTCATCAGTCCCAGGCGAACCAACACCACGGCGTCCACCTCGGCGACCTCGCGGTCAGCCTTCACCCGTACCCCGACCCCGGCGCCGCGGAGCATCCCCCAGCGCAGCACCGCGTCGCCGGCCTCCTCGAAGCGTTGCCTGCCCGTCCCGATCGGGGCGCTCAGATCCAGATAGTGATAACCGGCGGGCAGTGTTCCGGCGGTGCCGCCCACCTCGGGGTAGGTGAGCGGCAGCTCACGCAGCGTGCTCAGTTTCACGGCCCCACCTTGCCACCGCGGGCGCGCCGTTCGCCCGGCATTGGCCGGAACGTTAAATAGGGGGATGACAGCCACACACGCCGGCGGCGGCTTCAATCCGCCCGAACCCACCCAGAAGGGCGGGCCGGATTACGGCCGCTTCTTGGACAATGTGCGCGCCTTGCAGGACCATGCCCGTGCCGCCGACGCTCCCGCCGAGGTGATCAGCCGGGCTGCCGACGCCCTGCAGAGCGTGTGTGAGCTGCTGGCCCCCTTCGACACCGACGAGTGGTCGTCGCCGTCCGGTCGCCGGCTGGATCTGCCCATGCGCGGCAATGTGCTGGCGGTGCCGATGCAGCTGAAGCGGGACGGCGAGCGGCGGCTGAGCGGCTGGGCCCGCTTCCGGCGATTCCACCTGGGCCGCAACGGTGCGGCGCACGGCGGGGCTATCGGGCTGTTGTTCGACTCGGTGTTGGGTACCGCGTCCTGGATGCTGACCGGCGGGGACTACCAGCGCACCGCCTACCTACACGTCAACTACCGCAAGATCGTCCCAATCGAGAAAGAGTTGCAGGTCCGGGCGTGGGTGAGCAGGACCGAGGGCCGCAAGATCTTCGTCGAAACCACACTCTGCGACGGTGACACCGTGCTCGCCGACGGCGAGGCGTTGTTCGTGGTGCTCAAACCCGGTCAACCATGACGGCGGTGCACTCGCGAACGGTTCGCCCGCAGCCCCCCGATAGCATGGTCGCGGACGTTTCTAGCCCCTAGCACCCCCTTGGAGACCACGTCATGAGCGCGCCCGCACAGCCCGTCCCGATCCGGGTTCCCGCCGGGACCACCGCAGCCGCAGCGGTGCGCGCGGCGGGCCTGCCCGAACGGGGCGCACCGGACGCCGTCGTGGTGGTGCGCGACGCCGACGGGCGGCTGCGCGACCTGAGCTGGACGCCGGCCGCCGACGCCGAGGTCACCCCGGTCGCCGCAGACACCGACGACGGCCGCAGCGTGATCCGGCATTCCTGCGCCCACGTGCTGGCCCAGGCGGTCCAGGATCTGTTCCCGGCGGCCAAACTCGGTATCGGGCCGCCGATCACCGACGGCTTCTACTACGACTTCGACGTGCCGGAGCCGTTCACTCCCGAGGATCTGGCCAAGCTGGAGAAGCGGATGCGCGCCATCATCAAGGAGGGGCAGCTCTTCTCCCGGCGGGTGTATGAGTCCAAGGACGCCGCCTGCGCCGAGCTGGCCGGCGAGCCCTACAAACTGGAGCTGGTCTCCGCCGACTTCGGCAAGGCCGACGATCCGGACATCATGGAGGTCGGCGGCGACGAGCTCACCGCCTACGACAACCTCAACCCCCGCACCCGGGAACGGGTTTGGGGCGATCTGTGCCGAGGGCCGCACATTCCGACCACGCGGTTCATCCCCGCCTTCAAACTCACCCGCTCATCGGCGGCCTACTGGCGCGGCGATCAGAAGAACGCCAGCCTGCAACGGGTGTACGGCACCGCATGGGAGTCGCAGGAGGCGCTGGACAGCCATCTGGAGTTGATCGAAGAGGCACTGCGGCGTGATCACCGCAAGCTCGGGGTCGAACTGGACCTGTTCAGCTTCCCCGACGAGATCGGCTCGGGCCTACCGGTTTTCCACCCCAAAGGCGGAATCATCCGGCGCGAGCTCGAGGAGTACTCGCGGCGTAAGCACATCGAGGCGGGCTATCAGTTCGTCAACACCCCGCACATCACCAAGTCCGAGCTCTACGAGACGTCCGGGCACCTGGAGTGGTACCGCGAGGGCATGTACCCGGCCATGCACATCGACGCGGAGTTCGCCGAAGACGGCACCCTGCGCAAACCCGGCCAGGACTACTACCTCAAGCCGATGAACTGTCCGATGCACCACCTGATCTTCCGGTCGCGCGGGCGCTCGTACCGCGAACTGCCGTTGCGGCTCTTCGAGTTCGGCAGTGTCTACCGTTACGAACGATCCGGTGTGGTGCACGGGCTCACCCGGGTGCGCGGGATGACCCAGGACGACGCACACATCTACTGCACCCGGGAGAGCATGCGCGACGAGCTGGCCTCGTTGCTGCGCTTCGTACTCGACCTGCTGGCCGACTACGGGCTGGACGACTACTTCCTGGAGCTGTCCACGAAGGACCCGGACAAGTACGTGGGCTCCGACGAGGTCTGGGAGGAGGCCACCGACACGCTGCGGGAGGTCGCCGAGGCCTCCGGGCTGACACTGGTACCGGACCCGGGCGGCGCGGCGTTCTACGGGCCGAAGATCTCGGTGCAGGTCAAGGACGCCCTCGGGCGCAGCTGGCAGATGTCGACCATCCAGCTCGACTTCAACATGCCCGACCGTTTCGAACTGGAGTACCCCGCCTCCGACGGAACCCGCCAGCGGCCCGTGCTGATCCACCGGGCCTTGTTCGGTTCCATCGAACGGTTCTTCGGGGTGCTCACCGAGCACTACGCCGGTGCCTTCCCGGCCTGGCTGGCGCCCATCCAGGCGGTCGGCATTCCGGTTGCCGACCAACACGTGCCCTACCTGGACGACCTGGCCGGTCAGCTGCGCCGGCACGGCGTGCGGGTCGAGGTGGACGCCAGCGACGATCGGATGCCCAAGAAGATCGTCAACCACACCAACCAGAAGGTCCCGTTCATGCTGCTGGCCGGCGACCGGGACGTCGAGGCCGAAGCGGTGAGCTTCCGCTTCGCGGATCGCACCCAGATCAACGGGGTGCCGCGCGATGAGGCGGTGGCGGCCATCGCCGGCTGGATCGCGGCACGCGAGAACACCGCGCCGACTGCGGAGACGCTTCGGGCACGCCTGACGGCGAGCGAGACGCCATGAGCGGAGACCGGGACGCGGAGGCGGCGGCGGAGCTGATCGACACCGGCGTCGGTGAACCCGACCGGCTTGAGCGACTGTGGACGCCCTATCGGATGACCTATCTGGCTGAGGCGCCGCTCAAGCGCGCGGAGTCCGGGGCATCCGCGCGGTCCACTCAACCGTTCACCGATATCCCGACGATGTCCGACGAGGACGGTCTGGTAGTGGCGCGCGGCAAGCACGTCTACGCGGTGCTCAACCTCTACCCGTACAACCCCGGGCATCTGATGGTGGTGCCCTACCGGCGGTTCTCGGAGTTCGAAGACCTCACCGACGAGGAAGGCGCCGAATTGCTGGCGTTCATCCAGAAGTCGATCCGGGTCATCAAGGCCGTGTCCCACCCGCATGGGTTCAACGTGGGGCTCAATCTCGGCGAGTCGGCCGGCGGTTCGCTGGCCGAGCACCTGCATGTGCACGTGGTGCCGCGCTGGGGCGGCGACGCGAACTTCATCACGATTGTGGGCGGTTCCAAGGTGATTCCGCAGTTGTTGCGCGACACCCGCCGGCTGCTCGCCGATGAGTGGGTCAAACAGCAATGAGCAGACTGCCGTTCCTGTCGCGGGCTACGTTCGCCGGGATCACCACGCCGGTGGCGCGATTCCTGCTGCGGGCCGGGCTCACCGCCGACATCGTCACCATGGTGGGCACGGCCGGCGCGGTGATCGCGGCGCTGACGCTGTTTCCCACCGGCCAGCTGTTCGCCGGGACCCTGGTGGTCTGGTTCTTCGTGCACTTCGACATGGTCGACGGGGCGATGGCCCGGGAAGGCGGGGGCGGCAGCGCGTTCGGCGCGGTCTTGGACGCCACCTGCGACCGCATCAGCGACGGCGCGGTGTTCTGCGGGCTGGCCTGGTGGGCGGCGTTCGGACTGGGCAACCCCCCGCTGGTGGTGGCGACCCTGATCTGCCTGGTCACATCGCAGGTGATCTCCTACATCAAGGCCCGGGCGGAGGCCAGCGGACTGCGGGGCGACGGCGGCTACATCGAACGCCCCGAACGGCTGATCATCGTGCTGGTCGGAGCCGGCCTGTCCGGTCTGCCGGTATTCCCGCTGCCGTGGGCGTTGCCCGTGGCGATGTGGCTGCTGGCCGTAGCCAGCCTGGTCACCTGCGCTCAGCGGCTGCACACCGTGCGCACCTCACCGGGCGCCGTGGAGCCGCTGCGTCGGGTGTCCGACGGTGAGGAGACCTCCGGATCGTGACCCTCATCCCGAGCGGGCTGCGAGTTCCCGGGCTCAGTCAGTTGGACGCCTGGGCCACCGACGCCGGGTTCGCCGCGGGCTGGATGCTGGTACGCGCGCTGCCGGAATTCGTCGCACGCAACGCTTTCGATGCCGGCGCCTTGTACGCGGCGCGCCGCGGGGGGCCAGAACAGCTGCGTAAGAACCTGGCTCGCATCACCGGTGTGGATCCGTCGGAGGTGCCGGCGGAGCTGATGCGGGCCTCGCTGGCGTCCTACGCCCGGTACTGGCGAGAGGCGTTCCGCCTGCCCACCATGGACCACGCGGCGGTGGCGGCGCAGCTGGACGCATTGGTGCGGGGGCGTGAGCACATCACCGCGGCGCTGGCGGCCGGCCGCGGGGCGGTGCTGGCGTTGCCGCACAGCGGCAACTGGGACATGGGCGGGGTATGGCTGGCCCAGACTTACGGCGGCTTCACCACCGTTGCCGAACGCCTCAAACCCGAATCGCTCTACCGCCGGTTCCTGGCTTTTCGGGAGAGCCTGGGGTTCGAGGTGATACCACTGTCCGGGGGAGCCCGGCCGCCGTTCGAGATCCTCGCCGAACGACTGTCGAGCAATGGTCTGGTGTGTCTGATGGCAGACCGCGACCTGACGCGCAGCGGGGTACCGGTCGAGTTCTTCGGCGAAACCACCCGGATGCCGGCCGGCTCGGCCAAACTGGCCCTGGCGACCGGCGCGGCGCTGTTACCGGCGCACTGCTGGTTCGACGGTGCGGGATGGGGCATCGAGATCGGCGCCCCGCTGGACTGCGGCAGCGCGGACGTGGGCGTGATCACCCAGGCGCTGGCCGACAAATTCGCCGAGGGCATCGCGGCTTACCCGCAGGACTGGCACATGATGCAGCCGCAATGGCTCGCCGACCTGCCCGAATCGCGCCGGGCCCGCTTGGGGGAGACCTGATGCGGATCGGCATGGTCTGCCCCTACTCGTTTGATGTGCCGGGCGGGGTGCAGGCTCATGTGCTGCAGCTTTCGGAGGTGCTGCGGGCTCGCGGACATGACGTCAGCGTGCTGGCGCCCGCCTCCCCGGATGTCGCCCTGCCCGATTACGTGGTCTCGGGCGGTAAGTCGGTCGCCATTCCCTACAACGGCTCGGTCGCCCGGCTGCAGTTCAGTCCGGCTGCGCACCGAAAGGTCAAGAAGTGGCTGGCCAGCGGTGATTTCGATGTCCTGCACCTGCACGAGCCGAACGCCCCCAGCCTGTCGATGCTGGCGCTGAACGTGGCCGAGGGGCCGATCGTGGCGACGTTTCACACCTCGACGACCAAGTCACTGACGCTCAGCGTGGTGCAGGGCCTGCTGCGTCCGATGCACGAGAAGATCATCGGCCGGATCGCGGTGTCCGACCTGGCCCGGCGCTGGCAGATGGAGGCCCTGGGTTCGGACGCGGTGGAAATCCCCAACGGGGTGGATGTGGCGGCCTTCGCGGCGGCACAGCCACTGCCGGGCTATCCGCGCGCGGGGCGCACGGTGCTGTTCTTGGGCCGCTACGACGAACCCCGTAAGGGTATGGCGGTGCTGCTGGGAGCGCTGCCTGCCCTGGCGGAGACGCACCGCGACGTTGAGCTGCTGATAGTCGGGCGCGGCGATGAAGACGAACTATGCCGTGCCGCAGGCAAGTTGGCCACACATCTGCGGTTCTTGGGGCAGGTCGACGACGCCGAGAAGGCGTCGGCGCTGCGCAGTGCCGACGTGTACTGCGCACCCAACACCGGCGGCGAGAGCTTCGGCATCGTGCTGGCCGAGGCGATGTCCGCCGGCACCGCGGTGGTCGCCAGCGACCTGGACGCCTTCCGCAGGGTGCTCAACGACGGGCAGGCGGGCCGGCTGGTGCCGGTCGACGACCCCGAAGCGCTGGCTGCCGCCCTGATCGAGCTTCTCGACGACGACGCGCTGCGGGCCTCCTATGTGGCCGCCGGCGCAGAGGCGGTGCGCCGATTCGACTGGCCGGTGGTGGCCGACCAGATCATCCGGGTCTACGAGACGGTCGCCGGGGTGGGCAGCAAGGTCACGGTGGGCGACTGATGCCGTTGACCATCGTCGCGACCGTACTGGTGCTGATCGGGGTGGCGGTCCTGGCCGCCGCGGTGGCCTGGGCCTACCAGACCGCCAACCGGCTCAACCGGCTGCACGTGCGGTGCGATCTGTCCTGGCAGGCACTGGACGGAGCGCTGGCACGCCGGGCGGTGGTGGCCCGGGCGATCGCGATCGACGCCTACGGCGATGATGTGGCCGGCCGGCGGCTGGCCGCGTTGGCCGATGTCGCCGAACGGGCACCGCGCGCTGCGCGGGAGGCCGCCGAGAACGCACTGTCGGCCGAGCTGGCGATGGTCGATGCGGAGTCGTTGCCCCATGTGATGGTGGCCGAGTTGGCCGACGCCGAAGCCCGGGTGCTGTTGGCCCGCCGGTTCCATAACGACGCGGTCCGCGACACCGTGGCGTTGCGTGAGCGTCCCTTGGTTCGGGCCCTGCACCTGGGTGGAACCGCGCCGATGCCAACCTATTTCGAGATCGTCGAGCGGGCGGGCATGGTTGCCCACGGCGGTCGGGGAGTGCTGCGGCCCCGCGTCTCGGCGCGGGTGGTGCTGCTCGACGAAGCCGGATCGGTGCTGCTGCTGTGCGGCCAGGATCCCGCCCTGGCCGAGGACCCGGCGAACCCCGCGCCGCGCTGGTGGTTCACCATCGGCGGCCAGGTCCGGCCCGACGAGCAGCTTGCCGACGCGGCAGCGCGCGAACTGGGCGAGGAGACCGGTCTGCGGGTCGAGCCGGGACAGCTGGTGGGGCCGATCTGGCGCCGTGACGCCGTGTTCGAGTTCAACGGCGAGCGCCTGGACAGCCAGGAGTTCTTCTTCGCCTACCGCACGACGCGATTCGAACCGTCCGGAGCGGGCCGCACCGGGCTGGAACACCGCTACCTGCGCGGTCACCGATGGTGCGATGCCGCGCAGATCAAGGCGCTGGCCGCCGGGGGTGAGACCGTCTACCCGCTGGAACTGGGCGAACGCCTGGCCGAAGTGGCGCGCCTGGCCGACGGCGACGTCGGTGCCGATGCCGGTCTTCGCCGGATTTCCTGACCGGCGCGGCTTAAGCTGAGCAGGCCTCGGGCGACTCAGCTCTGCAACCTCGGGAGGCCTGCATGCCGACACATCGCGCTGTTCACGTGGCGGCAGTCGGTGCCCCGCTGACGCTCGTCGATGTCGAGACCGAACCGCCAGGCCCCGGCCACGTTCGCATCGCTGTTGCCGCCTGTGGTGTCTGCGGCACCGATCATGGGTTTGTCAACGGTGGCTTCCCCGGGATGGCCTGGCCGGTGACGCTCGGGCACGAGATCGCCGGCACCATCGCCGAGCTGGGTGCGGGCGTGACGGACTGGCAGGTCGGTGACCGGGTCGCGGTCGGTTGGTTCGGCGGCAACTGTGGTCACTGCATCCCTTGCCGCAAGGGTGATTTCATCCACTGTGTCAACGGTCAGGTGCCCAGCTGGCATTACCCGGGCGGCTACGCCGAATCGGTCACCGTTCCGGTGAGCGCACTGGCCCGGATCCGCGACGAGTTGTCCTTCGTCGAGGCCGCCCCCATGGGCTGCGCCGGTGTCACCACCTACCATGCGCTGCGCTCGACCGCGGCGCTGCCCGGGGACCGTGTCGCGGTGCTCGGCCTGGGCGGTCTGGGGCATCTGGGCGTGCAGTTCGCCCGGGCCATGGGTTTCGAGACGATCGCGATCGCTCGCGGTGCCGCCAAGGCCGCCGACGCCTATGCCCTCGGCGCACACCACTACATCGACTCCACGGCAGGCGACGTCGCCGAGGCGATGGCCGCGCTGGGCGGAGTCGCGGTGGTCCTGGCCACCGCGGCCAATTCGCGCGCGATGGCTGAAACCCTCGGGGGGCTGGCGCCGCGGGGCGAACTGGTCATCATCGGCGTCACCGCCGAGCCGCTGCCCATCGCCCCCGTTCAGCTGATCACCCCGGGGATCAGTGTCACCGGTCACCCGTCGGGAACTGCCCGAGACATCGAGGAGACCATGCGTTTCGCGGTGCTTTCCGGGGTTCGCGCCCGCATCGAACAGCGGCCGTTGGCCCAGGCTGCGCAGGCCTATGCCGCCATGGAGCAGGGGCAGGCGCGCTACCGGATGGTTTTGACGATGTGACCGGCGGGGCCGGTATCGGCACCGCGGCGGTTATCGGCGGGAAAACGGCTGGCGTCAGCCCACTACACTGAGCGGGTATCAGTGGCCAGCAAGGAGAAGTATTCAGTGGACAGCGCGGCGCAGAACGGTTCGGCACCCGACGGACAAACGGGTACTGCGCGGGTAAAGCGCGGCATGGCCGAGATGCTCAAGGGCGGCGTCATCATGGATGTCGTCACGCCTGACCAGGCACGCATCGCGGAGGCCGCCGGTGCGGTCGCGGTGATGGCCCTGGAGCGGGTGCCGGCCGACATCCGGGCCCAGGGTGGGGTTTCGCGGATGAGCGACCCGGACATGATCGAGGGCATCATCGCCGCAGTCACCATCCCGGTGATGGCCAAAGTACGGATCGGGCACTTCGTCGAGGCGCAGATCCTGCAGAGCCTCGGGGTGGACTACATCGACGAGTCCGAGGTGCTGACCCCCGCGGACTACACCCACCACATCGACAAGTGGCGCTTCACGGTGCCCTTCGTGTGCGGTGCGACCAACCTGGGTGAGGCGCTGCGCCGGATCACCGAGGGCGCTGCCATGATCCGCTCCAAGGGGGAGGCCGGCACCGGCGACGTCTCCAACGCCACCACCCACATGCGAGCCATCGGCGGCGAGATCCGTCGGCTCTCGTCGCTGTCCGAAGACGAATTGTTCGTTGCCGCAAAGGAACTGCAGGCGCCCTATGAGCTGGTCGCTGAGGTGGCACGGGCTGGAAAGCTGCCGGTGACGCTGTTCACCGCCGGCGGGATCGCCACTCCCGCCGATGCGGCCATGATGATGCAGCTCGGCGCCGAAGGCGTGTTCGTGGGTTCGGGGATCTTCAAGTCCGGGGACCCGGCGGCGCGCGCGGCGGCCATCGTCAAGGCGACCACCTTCTACGACGACCCGGACGTGCTGGCCAGGGTGTCGCGCGGCCTGGGTGAGGCGATGGTCGGCATCAACGTGGAGGACATCGCTGCGCCGCACCGGCTCGCCGAACGCGGCTGGGAACCACCTCGTGGCAATCGAAGAGATCCTCGATCTCGAGCAGCTCGAGGTCGACATCTACCGCGGAAGTGTGTTCAGTCCGCATTCCGACGACAATCAGCGCACGTTCGGCGGGCACGTCGCCGGGCAGGCCCTGGTCTCGGCGGTGCGCACCGTGGATCCGAGCTTCGGCGTCCACTCGCTGCACGGCTACTTCCTGCGGCCGGGAGACGCCAAGGCGCCCACGGTTTTTCTGGTCCAGCGGGTGCGCGACGGTGGTTCGTTCTGCACGCGGCGGGTCGACGCCATCCAGCACGGCAACACCATCTTCAACATGTCGGCGTCGTTTCAGCGCGGGCAGCGGGGCATCGAACATCAGGATCTGATGCCGCACGCTCCCGACCCGAAGGATCTGCCCGACATCGGCGCGATGAAGGCCTTCGACGACGAAGGCTTCAAAGCGTTCGCCGAATGGGATCTGCGCCGGGTGCCGCCGGAACAGTTGCCGGGAATTGCCGGCAGGGCCGCCGAGCAGCAGGTCTGGTTCCGTCACCGCGATCCGCTGCCCGACGACCCGGTGCTGCATATCTGTGCGCTGGCCTACATGAGTGATCTGACGCTGCTGGGCGCCTCCTGGTCGATTCACCCCGACGTGCGCGATCAACTGCAGGTGGCGTCCCTGGACCACGCGATGTGGTTCATGCGGCCCTTCCGCGCCGACGAATGGCTGCTCTACGACCAGTCGTCGCCGTCGGCGTGCGCCGGCCGGGCGCTGACCCAGGGCAAGATCTATAACCGGTCCGGCGACCTGGTGGCAGCGGTCATGCAGGAGGGGCTGACCCGGCTCCCGTCCGGATCTGCCTCGACCGAACGGTGAGCGGCCCGCAGATCGGCGTGCTCGCACTGCAGGGCGACGTCCGGGAACACCTCGCGGCGCTGCGCGCTGTCGGCGCCGACCCGGTGCCGGTACGCCGCCGCCCGGAGCTGGACGCGGTGGACGCACTGCTGATTCCCGGCGGCGAGTCGACCACGATCAGCCACCTGTTGCGGGAGCTGGAGCTGGTGGAGCCCCTGCGGGCTCGGTTGGCCGAGGGGATGCCGGCTTATGGGTCCTGCGCGGGCATGATCCTGCTGGCCAGCGAGATCATCGACGCCGGCGTGCCGGGCCGCGCCGCCATTCCGCTCTCGGGTATCGATATGGCGGTGCGGCGCAACGCTTTCGGCAGGCAGGTGAACTCTTTCGAAGGTGACCTGGACTTCGACGGCCTGGCGCAGCCGGTGCACGCGGTGTTCATCCGGGCGCCCTGGGTGGAGCGCGTCGGTGAGGGCGTGCAGGTGCTCGCCCAGGCCGCCGGGCATCCGGTCGCGGTGCGGCAGGGCAGCGTGCTGGCCACGTCGTTTCACCCGGAGGTGACCGGCGACCGCCGCGTTCACGGCCTTTTCGTCGACATCGTCACCGGAGCGGCATGAGGGGTTTGCGGCCCGCCGCGGGCACCCCGGGGGTGCCCGGGCATACCGTCTCCGGCACCGGCCAGGCATGATGGGGTCATGGCAGATCTGGCGCGGGGCGGATTTCGCCGCGCAGTGAAACTGGCGAGCCTCCCGGCCGGGGTAGCGGGCCGGGCCGCCTTGGGCGTGGGCAAGCGGATGACCGGCAAGTCCAAGGACGAGGTCAACGCCGAGCTTCTGGAAAAGGCCGCCGACGAGATGTTCAAGGTGCTCGGCGAGCTCAAGGGCGGCGCGATGAAAGTCGGCCAGGCGCTGTCGGTGATGGAGGCCGCGATTCCTCCGCAGTTCGCCGAACCCTTTCGCGAGGCGCTGGTCAAGTTGCAGAGCGAAGCCCCACCGCTTCCGGCGGCCAAGGTGCACCGGGTGCTCGACGCCCAGCTCGGCACCAAGTGGCGGGAGCGCTTCGCGTCCTTCGACGACACCCCCGCCGCCTCGGCGAGCATCGGGCAGGTGCATCGGGCGGTCTGGAAGGACGGGCGCGACGTCGCCGTCAAGATCCAATATCCCGGTGCGGACGAGGCGCTGCGCGCCGACCTCAAACTGATTCAGCGATTCAACTGGGTCGCCAAGCAGGTGGTACCCGGGGCCGACGTGGACCGGGTGGTCTCGGAGATCAATGACACCCTGGAATCGGAGCTGGAATACCGGCAGGAGGCCGACAACCAGCGTGCCTTCGCCAAGGCCTACGCCGGCGACCCGAAATTCTTCGTCCCGGCGGTCATCGCCAGCGCGCCGAAGGTCATCGTTTCCGAGTGGGTCGAGGGCCGGCGGTTGTCGGCGGTCATCAGCGGCGGCACCCAACAGGAACGCGACTCGGCCTGTGCGCTGCTGCTGGAGTTCACCTTGAGCTCACCGGCGCGGGTCGGGCTGGTGCATGCCGACCCGCACCCGGGCAACTTCATCCTGCTTCCCGACGGACGCCTGGGTGTCATCGACTTCGGCGCGGTGGCGCAACACCCCGGCGGTATTCCGCCGGAGTTCGCCGAACTGCTGTGCTGGGCGCGAGACGAGCAGTGGGACGAGGCGATCCGGCTGCTCAAGAAGCTCGGCTTCATGCCCGCCGACTACGAACTGAGTGCCGAACAGCTGGTGGAGTATATGCAGCCGCTGTGGCCCTACATCGACCCGCTGCGCTCGGGGGAGTTCCACTTCACCCGCAAGTGGTTCCAGAAGTCGGCGCTGGTCACCACCGATCCCATGGCGGAAGGCTTCGCCGACCGCTTCAAGATGGCGCGGCAGATGACGCTGCCGGCGGGTTACGTGATGTTGCTGCGCACGCTGGGCGGCCTGCTGGGGGTTGCGGTGCAGCTCGACGCGCGCGTCGACTACGCGGCGCTGATCGAGCGCTGGGTGCCCGGGTTTTTCCCGCCCGACCAGCCCTCGGCGCGCGGGCAGGACTGACGCGTAGACTCGGCGCGCCGATTTTTTTTGCGACAGTGAGGTAGGTGATCGATGAGCGGCCATTCCAAGTGGGCTACCACGAAGCACAAGAAGGCGGTCATC
>NZ_JRMK01000076.1:0-20846 GCF_000972925.1 Mycobacterium sp. UM_Kg1
CATACCTACAATCACCACCGGCAACACTCAGCGATCGGGAAAGTCCCACCCATCACAAAGTTGACCAACCTGTCTGGGCAGTACATCTAGTCCGGTCTCGCACGATTCTGCACACACTCGCGGACCCAAGCCTTCCTGCGCTACTCCCCCAACAGATCCGGACGGCGTTCGCGGGTGCGTGCCACGGCGGCCTCGTGGCGCCACGCATTGATCCGGGCGTGGTCACCGGAGAGCAGGACCTCGGGTACTTCCAGGCCGCGCCAGCTCGGCGGGCGGGTGTAGCTCGGCCCCTCCAACAGCCCGGCGCGATCCGGGGAATGCGAATCGTCGCGTTGCGAAGCCGGATTGCCCAGCACCCCGGGCATCAGCCGCAGTACCGCCTCCAGCATCACCAGGACCGCGGGCTCGCCGCCGGCCAGCACGTAGTCGCCGATCGACACCTCTTCAACCCGCATCCGCCGGGCGGCGTCATCGGCAACCCGCTGATCGATGCCCTCATAGCGGCCGCAGGCGAATACCAGATGCTGCTCCAGGCTCCAGCGCTGCGCGGTGGCCTGGTCGAACCGTCGTCCCGCCGGGGTCGGAACGATCAGCAGCGTCTGCTCCGAACAGATTTCGTCCAGCGCCTCACCCCAGACCGGCGCCTTCATCACCATTCCGGGGCCGCCACCGTAGGGGGCGTCGTCGACTGAGCGGTGGACGTCGTGAGTCCAGCGCCGCAGATCGTGCACCGCCAGCTCCACCAGGCCGGTCTCGATGGCCTTGCCGGGCAACGACTGTCGGATCGGATCAAGATACGACGGGAAGATCGTCAGGACGTCAACTTTCACGCCGCGCCTATCCCTCCAGGTCGAGCAGACCCTCAGGCGGGTCGATCACCAGAGTCTGCTCGGCCAGCGACACCGTCGGCACGAACGCGGCGATGAACGGCACCAGCAGTTCCCGGCCGTCGGTCCGCTTGATGGCGAGCAGCTCGCCGGCGGCCGTGTGCAAGACCTCGGTGACGGTGCCCACCGGCTCCCCCGCCGTGTCGCGGACCGCCAGCCCCTCGAGCTGGTGGTCGTAGAAGGTGTCCGGCTCGGTGATCGGCGGCAGCTCCGCGGTGTCGACCACGAACAGGCTGCCGCGCAACGCGTCGGCACCGTCACGATCACCGACCCCGACCAGCCGCAGCAACAGGCGTGCGCCGTGCGGACGCGCCGCTTCCACGACGTAGTCGCGTTGCGGCGCACCGGACTTACGGGCATGCAGCGTGGCGCCCGCAGCGAATCGCAGCTCGGGGTCGTCGGTGCGAACCTCGACGACGATTTCGCCGCTGATGCCGTGGGCCTTGACCACCCGGCCGACCGTCAGCTCCATGAGCCGGCCTGCTACCGGTCGGTGTCCACCACGTCCACGCGGATGCCGCGTCCGCCGATGCCGGCGACGAGGGTGCGCAACGCAGTGGCGGTGCGACCGCCCCGACCGATCACCTTGCCCAGGTCGTCGGGATGCACGTGCACCTCGACGGTACGGCCACGGCGGTTGGTCACCATGTCGACCCGCACATCATCCGGGTTGTCGACGATGCCGCGCACCAAATGCTCGACGGCGTCTGCCACCACGGCACTCATGGCCGCGGTCAGCTCTCGCCGGCCGACTCGGCGGCCTCGGCAGCGGGAGCTTCGGCAGCCTCGGCGGGCGCCTCAGCCTTTTCCTCGGCCTTGTCGGCTGCCTTCTTGGCCGGCGCCTTCTTCTTCTTGGCGGTGGTGGCCTCGGTGGTCGGACCACCCTCGGCCTCGGCCAGCGCGGCGTTGAACAGCTCGAGCTTGCTCGGCTTGGCCGGCTTGACCTTCAGGCGGCCCTCGGCGCCGGGCAGGCCCTTGAACTTCTGCCAGTCACCGGTGATCTTCAGCAGCTTGAGCACGGGCTCGGTGGGCTGGGCACCGACCGACAGCCAGTACTGGGCGCGCTCCGAGTCGATCTCGATCAGGCTCGGCTCTTCCTTCGGGTGGTAGCGGCCGATGACCTCGATGGCGCGACCGTCCCGGCGGGAGCGCGCGTCGGCAATCGCGATGCGGTACTGCGGATTGCGGATCTTGCCGAGGCGGGTGAGCTTGATCTTGACAGCCATGAATAACTCCTGCGATATCACGCTGCAATTCAGCGATGCGGGCGGGATTGCCCACATCCGGTTTTGCCTCGCGTGTTGGTGTCACGCCACGCGGAAACCCGACAGGATCGCGTCGCAGGGCGGACAGCGCTCCATTGTGCCAGAAGCACGGCGGTCAGCAGAAATCGCCTCAGGGCATCTTCTGGAAGCACTTGGTCTCGGAGCGCCGGCTCATCCGCCAGCCGTCGGCGGTACGGACGAACGCATCGTCGTACCACAAGCCCAACAGCATGGTGGGGTCGTTGTCCGCGCGGAACACCATCGGGTTGAAGCAGAAGGTCCGCGCGGTGGCGGTGTCTCCGTCGACCTGGATGGCCGGCAGGCCGAGCATGTGGGAGTAACCGGCGAAATTGGGCAGCACCTCGATCAGCCAAGCCTTGACCTCGGGGAAGCGTCCCTCGATGCCACCGAACGCCCGGTAGTCGATGTAGGCGTCGGGGGTGAAGACGGCGTCCAGGCCGTCGAAGTTTCCGGTGTCGATCGCGGTCGAGTAGTCGACCAGCAGTTGCTGGATCTCCCAACGGTCCGAAATTTCCTGTTGGCTCAGCATCCCCCGATTCAACACTGCGGCCGGTCGGGGCCGGTAAGGTATGCCGCCATGCGGAAAATCCTGGCCGCAATCGCGGCTTTCGCGACGGTGTTCGCCGCTCCCGCGCTCACCGCCCACGCCGATACCGCGCAGCCCGTCGGCTCGGCACCGGTGCCGGCCGGCCCGGCACCGAACTGGCTCATCGCCGATCTGGACTCCGGCGCGGTGCTCGCCGAGCAGAACGGCTACGCCGTGACACCTCCGGCCAGCACAATCAAGGTCTTGCTGGCATTGGTCGCCCTCGACGAGTTGAACCTCGAGGACACCACCGTGGCGACCGTGGCCGACACCCAGGTGGAGTGCAACTGTGTCGGAGTCAGGCCCGGCCGCAGCTACACCGCGCGTCAGCTGCTCGAAGGCCTGCTTCTGGTATCGGGCAACGACGCCGCCAACGCGCTGGCGGACATGCTCGGGGGTCCCGAGGAAGCGGTGGCGAAGATGAACGCGAAGGCCGCTGCGGTCGGCGCGACGGCCACCCATGCCAGCACCCCCTCTGGGCTGGACGGCCCCGGCGGTCCGGGAGCGAGCACCCCGCACGACTTGGCGGTCATCTTCCGGGCAGCGATGGCCCACCCGGTCTTCGCCGAGATCACGGCGCAACCCTCGGCGGCCTTCCCCACCGACTCCGGGGAGCGTCCGATCGTGAACATGAACGAACTGCTGGCCCGCTATCCCGGGGCGTTCGGCGGCAAAACCGGCTTTACCGACGCCGCCCGCAAAACCTATGTCGGCGGTGCGGCCCGCGACGGCCGCCGGCTGGTGGTCGCGCTGATGTACGGATTGATCCGCGAGGGCGGGCCGACCTACTGGGACCAGGCGCAGGCGCTGTTGGACTGGGGCTTCGCGCAGTCCCCCACCTCGGGTGTCGGCAGTCTGTAGCCGCCAGCGCCGTTAACACACCTTCCCGCGCAGCATCACCAGATCGGGACGCCTGAGCACGTCGGGTCCGCTGCGCGGGTCGTCGGCGAAACACACCAGATCGGCCGGTGCCCCGTGCTCCAGTCCCGGCGCCCCCAGCCACCGCCGGGCGTCCCAGCATGCCGCGCCCAGCGCTTCGGTCCGGCTCAGGCCCACCCCGGCCAGGGCGTCGACCTCATCGGCGATCCGGCCGTGTGCCACCATGCCACCGGCATCGGTGCCGGCGTAGACGGGCACGCCGGCCTCCCGCGCCGCGCCGATGCGCGTTCGACAGCTGGCGTGCAAGGCGCGCATGTGCGCGGCGTAGGTCGGGTACTTGGCCGCCGAGTCGGCGATGCCGGGGAAATTGTCGATGTTGATCAGTGTCGGCACCAGCGCGGTGCCGTGGTCCAACATCATCGCGATGATGTCGTCGGTGATCCCGGTGCCGTGCTCGATGCAGTCGATCCCGGCGTTGATCAATCCCGGTAGCGCGTCCTCGCCGAAGACGTGCGCGGTGACCCGTGCGCCGTGGGCGTGCGCGGCCTCGATGGCCGACTTCAGCGCCTCGTCGGGCCACAGCGGCGCCAGGTCGCCCACCGCCCGGTCGATCCAGTCGCCCACCAACTTCACCCAGCCGTCGCCACGAACGGCTTGGGCGGCAACGGCTTCGGGGAGCTGATCCTCGTCATCGACGTTGATCGGCAACCCGGGGATGTAGCGCTTGGTCCGGGCGAGGTGCTGGCCGGCGCGGATGATCCGCGGGAGGTCGTCGCGGTCGTCGAATCCGCGGGTGTCCACCGGTGAACCCGCGTCACGGATCAGCAGGACACCGGCCCGGCGCTCGGCCTCCGCCTGGCGCACCGCCTCGTCGACGTCCACCGGACCGCCGGGCCCGATGCCGACGTGACAGTGCGCGTCGACCAGTCCCGGGATGATCCAGCCGTCGGAGAAGACGGTCTCGGCGCCGTCGACCGGCTCAAGGCTGATGGTGCCGTCGACGATCCAGAACTGCACCGGATGTTCGTCGGGCAGCCCACGGCCCCGTACGTGTAGCGCCAAGCTACTTCTGACCCGGGAAGTTCAACTTGGACAGGTCGAAGTCGGCCAGCCCGGGCGGAAGTTCGTTGAGGCCCTCGGGCATCTGCGACAGGTCGGGGAACCCGGCGGGCATGCCCGGCCCTCCGGGGCCGAACAGGCCGCGTACCTTCGGCGGTGTCGGGCCGCGGTTCTTGCCCTTCTTGCCGGCTTTGCCCTTGCTGCCCTTTGCCTTACGGGTGGCGCTCTTGCGGCCCATCCCGGGCAGACCCAGGCCGCCCATCATCGACGACATCATCTTGCGGGCCTCGAAGAACCGGTCGACCAGTTGGTTGACCTCCGCAACGGTGACACCCGAGCCGTTGGCGATGCGCAACCGCCGGGAGGCGTTGATGATCTTCGGGTCGGCCCGCTCGGCGGGAGTCATGCCGCGAATGATGGCCTGCAGACGGTCCAGGTGGCTGTCGTCCACGGCGGCCAGCGCGTCCTTCATCTGGCCGGCGCCGGGCAACATGCCCAGCAGGTTGCCGATCGGACCCATCTTGCGGATCGCCAGCATCTGCTCGAGGAAGTCCTCCAGGGTCAGCTCCCCGGAGCCGATCTTGGCGGCCGCCTCTTCGGCCTTGCGGGCGTCGAAGACCTGCTCGGCCTGCTCGATCAGGCTGAGCACGTCGCCCATGCCCAGGATCCGGCTGGCCATCCGGTCGGGGTGGAAGACGTCGAAGTCCTCCAGCTTCTCGCCGGTGGACGCAAAGAGGATCGGCGCCCCGGTGACTTCGCGCACCGACAGTGCCGCGCCACCGCGGGCGTCGCCGTCGAGTTTGGTCAGCACCACCCCGGTGAAGCCGACGCCTTCGCGGAACGCCTCGGCGGTGTTCACCGCGTCCTGGCCGATCATGGCGTCCAGGACGAACAACACCTCGTCGGGCTGGACGGCATCGCGGATGGCGGCGGCCTGCGCCATCATCTCCTCATCGATGCCGAGGCGCCCGGCGGTGTCGACGACGACCACGTCGAAATGCTTGGCCTTGGCTTCGGCCAGACCGGCGGCGGCCACGGCCACCGGGTCACCGGGCGCACCGGTGTCACCGGCAACCGAAGTGCCCGGGTGCGGGGCGAACACCGCCACCCCGGCGCGCTCCCCCACGACCTGCAGCTGGTTGACCGCCCCGGGGCGTTGCAGATCGCAGGCCACCAGCAGCGGGGTGTGCCCCTGGCCGCGCAACCAGGTGGCCAGTTTGCCGGCCAACGTGGTCTTACCCGCACCCTGCAGGCCGGCCAGCATCACGACCGTCGGCGGGGTCTTGGCGAACGCCAGCTGGCGGGTCTGGCCGCCGAGGATACCGATGAGCTCCTCGTTGACGATCTTGACGACCTGCTGAGCCGGGTTGAGCGCACCGGAGACCTCAGCGCCTTTGGCACGCTCCTTGATCCGCCCGATGAACGCACGCACCACCGGCAGCGAGACATCGGCCTCCAGCAGGGCCAGCCGGATCTCCCGGGCGGTGGCATCGATGTCGGCGTCGGTCAGACGCCCCTTGCTGCGCAGCCCCTGCAGGGCCCCGGTCAACCGGTCGGAGAGCGATTCAAACACGCCGCCAGCCTATATCTGGTCCTACACAGCAGGTGAGCAGGCGAAGCAGACCGCCGTGCACACCGAGGCCGGGACGGCTCCAGATCCCGCGGACCAATTGTAACGGCAATGTTAGATAAATCGCACAGTTAATGCCGTGATTCCCATTCGTTAAACCGCTGTTTCCGAGCATTCACACCCCATGTATATCGGTTAAAGATTCACACTCAACTGCTAAGTAATCGTTACCGACCACCGCTTTAGCTCAGATTTCTGCCAAGCTTTGGCCATCGAAAGCCAGCCCGCCGATAGCTAAACAAAAGCGATTCGGCCTCTCGCGAGGAGGACGCATGTCGTCGTTCGTTAAAGCTCTCCCCGAAGCCATGACGTATGCCGCAGGGCAATTGGCAGGTATCGGTGAAGCGCTGGCTACTGAGAACAGTGCCGCAGCGATCCCGACCACCGTCATCGCCCCGGCCGGCTTGGACCCGGTGTCGGCACTGCAGGCCGGGGTGTTCACGACGTACGGCACGCTCTACCAGTCGATCAGCGAGCAGGCCCAAGCGGTCCACCAGCAGCTGGTGCAGGTCCTCGGACTCAACGCCACTGCATACAACACTGCCGAGGCCACCAACCAGGCCACCGCACAGGCCGACTCGGTCATGGACTGGATCCTGCACACCTTGCTCGGAGTTCCGGAGAGCGGCAGCAGTTCCATCTTGTCGAGCAACGCAGCCAACATCGCCAATATCGGTGTGGGCAACTGGGCCTCGGCCGGTTCGGCAGTCCTGGGCCTGGCCGGTGGTGGTCTGCTCGACTTCCCGGAGGAGATCGCCGCCGAAGGCGCCGCGGGCCTCATGGGATACGAGGCACCCATGTATACGCCGGTCGGCGCAATGCCCGTGGCGGCCGGCCTGGGACAGGCCACCACCGTGGGCGCCCTGTCTGCGCCGCCCGCCTGGGCCGCTGAGACCGCAGCAGCCTCGGCAGCCTCCACCGCCGCCGGGCCCGGCCGTCTGGCTGCGGCGGCGGCGGCGAGCAGCGTGGCCGCCCCGCACGGCATGTCTGGCATGCCCGTTATGGGGGCTGTGCCGGCAGCCATGGCCGCCGCCGGCGCCGGCCACGCGGCCGGGAAGTTCGGCGCCCCGCGCTACGGCGTCAAGCACACCGTCATGCCCAAGCCCAAGGCCGTTTAGCAAACCTGCCCCACCGACGAGAATGGGATCACGTATATGTCTTTTGATTTCGGAGCGTTACCGCCGGAGGTCGTCTCGACCTGGATGTACACCGGAGCAGGTTCTGCACCGCTGATGACGGCGGCAGGTGCCTGGAGCAGCCTGGCCGCTGAGCTGGAGGCCGCGGCGGCATCGGCCCAATTGGTGATCGGCGAGCTGGTCGGCGCAGACTGGACCGGTCCTGCGTCAGCAGCGATGGTCAGCGCCGTCGAGCCGTATCTGACCTGGCTGCAGACCACTGCGTCGGCCGCCTTCCAGGCCAGCTCGCAGGCGTTCGCCTCAGCGGGAGCGTTCGAAGCCGCCCGCGCGGCCGTCGTGCCTCCGCCGGTGATCGCCGCGAATCGGGCACAGCTGGCTGCCCTCGTCGCGACGAATTTCCTGGGCATCAACACCCCGGCGATTCTGGCCACCGAGGCCGCCTATCTGGAGATGTGGGCGCAGGACACCATGGCCATGTTCGGCTACACCACCGCATCGTCCAGCGCCTCGGCGCTCACCCCGGTGGCTCCGGCACCCCAGACCAGCAACCTGGCCGGCGCGGCGCTCGCCACTGCCGGCTCCGCCACCGGTGGGGTCCAGCAGGAGTTGAATCACACTCTCGGCTCGCTGCAGGGCGTGCTGTCGGGGCTCGCCTCGCCCTTCGCGGGGTCGGCCCAGGCGACGGGCGACCTGGCGAATGCGGTCGACCTGTTTCTCGGCACTCCCTTCTTCGCCAATATCATCAACAGCGGCGTGAACACCGCAGCCTGGTTCACCACCACCGCTATCCCGACGGCGATATCGCTGGGCCACACGGTCGCTCTTGCCGGCCCGGCCTCCCTGGCATCCGACGTCACCGGCGCCGACGGCCTCGCAGCCGGTTTGGGATCAGGGGTTCTGGCAGGCATGACTACGCCGGTGGGCGCGGCTGCCGCCGGTGGGGCCCCCGTCCTGGCCGGCCTGGGACAGGCCACCAACATGGGCGGATTGTCGGTCCCGGCCAACTGGTCGACCGCAGCCGGGGCGGCCAGCTCTCAGGCCTCGGCGCTCGGCGCCTCGGGTTGGACCGCCGCTGCCGACGAAGCGGCTGGGGTGCACGCGGCACCTGCCGGAATGGTCCCGGCGGGCGCTGGTGGGCGCGGCGGCCTGGGCTCGGGCGGTACACCCCGCTACGGCATTAAGCCCACGGTGATGCCCAAGCAGGTGTTTGCGTAACAACCGGGGCGGTAGCCCGATCGCTGGAAGCAGCGGGAGAGGCCACTGTCCAACCGCACCTCAGGTGCAAGCTTGACCGGCCTCCGCCGGTCCCCTGGACACGTCCGGTGACGGATGCAGGCCTGGGGACTGGCGGGGGCCACCTGCGTTGCAGGGCCGTGACTTCCGCGGGCCGGGCGCCGCGACAGCAGTACCCGGGACGCGGTGGGGCCCGGGGTTCCGGCAGGCATGACGACGCCGGCGGGCGCAGCTGCTGCCGGCGGGCGCGGCGGCCTGCGCTCGGGCGGCACGCCCCGCTACGGCGTGAAGCCTACGGTGATACCCAAGCAGGTGTTTGCGCAATAACCGGCGCGATGGGCTGATCGGCGGCAGCAGCGGGAGCGTCACTGTCCAACCGCACCTCAGGTGCAGGCTTGACCGCCCTCCGCCGGTCCCCTGGACACGTCCGGTAACGGATGCATCCACAGTTGAGGCCGATAATGCAGGCCTGGGGACTGGCGGGGGTCACTTGCGGCGCAGGGGCCGTGATGCCCGCGGGGCCGGGCGCGGCGACAGCGGTACCCAGCGACAAAGATTCAGCGCCGGTCAATCCGGCCGTGAAGGCTATTCCTACAGCGCCCAACAGTGTGGCGGTCTTCCTTCCGAAACGTCCCATCGCCCTCGCCATCCCTATGTTTCGTCCGTGTTTTCCATGTTTCGCCGGTGTTTCGCCTCGCTCACACGGTACGTGCGCATCCTTACAGCTGCCTGATTTAAAACCCTCCTACACGCCGTAGTAGCTGTATGTCAGCGAAGACTAAACTGGCAATCGGCGAACCGCCGAAACGGCCCCTACCAGCTATGACAGCTCGAATCCCGGCCCGCATCTTCAGGAAAGCCAGCCGCAGACCGGCGACGAGACAGAGGCAAATCACATACTTTTCTTTGTCAAAAGATGGATTTACATTAGGTTTCGTGCAGCTCACAGCCCGCCGCTCGATGCGCTCCTCGCCGGCGGCCGCCAGCGGGTGCGAACGCCGCCACCGCCCCACTCGGAAAGCCCGCTGTGGGCCCCTCAGGGGCCCGCCTCTCGACTGAGTACCGTTATCGTCAAGTGGCGGTAGCGCCGGGAGAAAGACCATTCTGTCGATAAACGCACAAGGTATTTAGCGGAGAAATAAACCAGCGTCCGGATAAATGGCGTGCGCATCTCGAGATGCGGACTCATCAGGCGAAACGCCGAGCCTGGCTCCGGCCGGATATGCCGAAGCGGCGCCGGGTGACTCCCGGCGCCGCCAGCAAAGATTTCTATTCCGCGGAGCGTTACACCCGAACAGCCGGGGTGACGCGACCGGAGATGGCGTCCGCGGCCACCCGTAGGGCGGTGTCGACACGGTGGCTGATCTCGCGCGCCGCATCGAACAGCCGGCTCGTCAGGTCGTGACTGTCCCCGATACCCAGTGCCGCACTGATCTCATCGGTGTAGCGAGCCGACAGCAGATCGTCGCCCCGGCCGCAGACCCGGTGCAATTCGGTCCGCACGTCCAGCACGGTGCGATACGCACCGCGCAGCGAGCACCTGCGCAGGCTTGGCCGCCGCGGCCCCGGGGGCTCGGCAACACCTGCAACCATCAGCGCATCGAACAGCTGCACGTCACGCAAACCACCGCGGCCACCCTTCAAATCGGGTTCGGTGCTGTCGGCGATCTCTCCACTGCGGTGCCACCGGGCCTGTGTCACGTCAAGGAGCTCGCCGTAGCGGGAGTCGAATCCCTGGCGCCATTGCCGGCGGACACCGGCGGTCAGGCGCGACGTCAGCAGCTCGTCGCCGGCGATGTGGCGGGCGTCGAGCATGGCCAGGGCGACGAGCATGTCGGAGTCGGCGACCTGAAGTGCCTGCGGAACCGTGCGCACACTGTGGTCGAGTCGAACGTTGGCGTCCCACAGCGGATACCACAGCTGATCGGCCACCTGCGCTACCGCGCCGGGCGCCATGTCGTCGTGCAACAACAGCAGATCCAGGTCGGAGTACGGAAGCAACTCACGGCGGCCCAGCGAACCGGTTGCGACAATCGCGAATCGGCTGCCGGGAACCACGCCCACCTCGCGTGCTTTGGCGACCAGCCACGCCTCGTGCACATTGCGCCAGGCCGTACGCAGCGCCGCCGAATCCCATTGAGCCGGGCCGGCACACCGCAAAGCCGCCCGAGCGGCGGCTAAGTCGGTGCACCGCAACCGACTCAGCCGCCGCTCTGGGCTCGTAGCTGGTCCCCTGCCGTTCATGACGGCCTAGACCGACCCCGACCGCAACGCAGGGTCAAACCGCGTCGGCACCGCGTTCTCCCGTCCGCACCCGGACAACGGATTCCACCGCGCTGACCCACACCTTGCCGTCTCCGATCTTCCCAGTCCGGGCTGCCCGAACGATGACGTCGACGATCTTGTCCACCGCGAAGTCATCGACCAGCACCTCGACCCGGACCTTGGGGACGAAGTCGATGGAGTACTCCGCACCTCGGTAGACCTCGGTATGGCCCTTCTGCCGTCCGTAGCCCTGGACATCACTGACCGTCATCCCCAGCACTCCGGCCTCTTCCAGACCAGTCTTGATGTCCTCCAACGTAAACGGCTTCACGATCGCGGTGATCAGCTTCATCTTCTCTCCGTTCTTCAGTCGAGTGAGCAAGGACCGCACCTCCGGTACCCACGAGGTCGTACCCGCTTTGCAGGTGCTCGGCCTCGTCGATTCCCGAGACTTCATCCTCAACGTCCACCCGCAGGCCGAGGGTGTATTTGAGAATCAAGGCCAGGATCGCCGTTCCGACGGCCGAGTACAGAGCGACGCTGGACGCACCGATCGCCTGGCGCCACAGCTGGTCGAAACCGCCCCCGTAGAACAATCCGGGCGTAACCCCTCCCTCAACGTCGACGGCGGCAGTGGTGGGAGCAGCGACCAGGCCCACCAACAGCGTCCCGACAAGTCCTCCGACCAGGTGCACGCCCACGACATCGAGCGAATCGTCAAAGCCGAACCGGTATTTCAGGCCCACCGCCAGTGCGCAGGCCACACCGGCCACAGCTCCCACCACCAGCGAGCCGACGACATCGACCGACGCGCACGACGGCGTGATCGCCACCAGTCCGGCCACGATGCCCGACGCCGCACCCAAGGGAGTGGCGTGACCGTCGCGAATCCGCTCTACCAGCAACCAGCCCAGCATCGCCGCCGCTGTGGCGACCGTCGTGGTGACGAAGGTCGATCCGGCAACACCATTGGCGCTCGCCGCCGAACCGGCGTTGAATCCGTACCAGCCGAACCACAGCAGGCCGGCGCCGAGCATCACCAGGGGCAGATTGTGCGGCCGCATCGGAACCGGCCAACCTTTGCGTTTGCCCAGGACGATCGCCAACACCAAAGCGGCCATACCGGCGTTGATGTGGACCGCGGTGCCTCCTGCGAAGTCGACCGCGTGCAGCTTGTTGGCAATCCAGCCACCGTGCGGGGCAGTTCCGTCATCGAACGCGAAGACCCAGTGCGCCACCGGGAAGTACACCAAGGTGACCCACAGGGCGGAGAACGCCAGCCAGCTGCCGAACTTCATCCGATCGGCGACCGCTCCGGAGATCAACGCGACTGTGATGATCGCGAACATCAGCTGAAAACCGACGAAGACCGTGGCCGGCATCGTGCCCACCAGTGGAATCTCCACTGCCGGTGCACCACTGACCGGATCGGCGGCGACCGCGTCGGAGCCGATCAGCCCCTTGAGCCCCCAATAGTCGGTAGGGTTACCCGCCACGTTGCCGACATCGTCGCCGAAAGCGAGCGAGAAACCGTAGAGCACCCACAACACCGTCACCACACCCATGGCGCTGATGCTCATCATGATCATGTTCAAGACACTCTTGACGCGAACCATGCCACCGTAGAAAAACGCCAGACCGGGCGTCATCAACATCACCAATGCGGCACTAGTCAGCATCCAGGCAGTGTCACCCGCGTCGGGTATTCCCATCGTCGGGAATTGATCCATGCACAAACCTCCTCCACAGCGACCGGTTGCCGTTGAACCAGGCTGGTCTTAACCATGCGCAACGGTTGTTTCGGCGTTAAAGCCGCTCCGTTGCGGATATGTGACCACCTGCTCACACCGGCCGGTTACCTGAGGATTCGATCCCCGCGCAGTCGCGCCGGTACCCGGATTCCGGGCCCGCCGAACAGCTTGCGGTGCCGGTGCGCGAGCCGGCACCGGCGTGGCGGTAAGCCGCTAGCCGGCCGCGCCCGGGGAACCGCCGAGACCGCCGGCACCACCGGTTCCGCCGACGTTGGCACCGCCCTGTTGGCCCGCACCGCCGGGGTTGTTGCCGGTGGCTCCCCCGGTGCCGCCCGTGCCCCCGTCGCCGCCGTCACCGACCGAACCGTTGCCGCCGGACCCGCCCCTGCCGCCGCGCCCACCGGAGCTGCCGGTCTGCTGGGCGGCGGCGCCGCCGTTACCGCCGTTGCCGCCATCACCACCGATGCGGCCACTGCCCCCGGCGCCGCCCGCTCCGCCTACGCCGCCGACACCGCCGCTGGAACCGAAGCCGGCGTTCCCTCCGGAGCCGCCGTTGCCACCGTCGCCCCCGGTACCGACCGGGTTAGTCAGACCAGCGCCGCCCGCGCCACCCGCGCCGCCGTTGCCGTCTCGGCCGGCCTGTCCGATCGCACCGATCCATCCGGCGCCCGCGCCCGCGGCACCGCCTCGCCCGCCGTCGCCGCCGTCACCGCCGTTGCCACCATCGGGCTGGCTGGCCGTGCCGACGCCGCCGGCCGCCCCCACGCCGCCGACACCGCCGGCACCACCGTTGCCGCTGAAGCCCAACAGCCAGCCGGCGTTGCCGCCGACGCCACCGTTGCCGCCGTCGCCGCCGTGCAACGCGGTCACGTTGGGACCGTTGACGCCGGCCCACCCGGACCCGCCGCGACCGCCCGTTCCGCCGAAGCCCCACCCGGCCACGGCGTCACCGCCGAGACCACCGTCGCCACCGGGGTGCGAGACCAGCGATGAGCCGTCGAAGGTGTCATAAAAACCCGTGCCGCCCTGGCCGCCGACGCCGCCGTCACCGAACCACAGACCACCGGAACCGCCTTGGCCGCCCGCGCCGGCTTCGATCACCACCCCACCGGGGCCCAGCGAGGCCGCCGCGCCCTGACCACCGGCGCCCCCGTTACCGAACAGCCCGGCGTCGCCGCCGGCGCCGCCCGCACCGTCGTTGACTCCGGCCACGCCCGCCGCGCCGGTACCGCCGTCGCCGAACAGGTACCCGCCGTCACCCAGGTCCCCGAAACCCCCCATCCAACCGAACAGCGAGATATTGGGACCCTTGAAACCATCGATGCCGTCGCCGATCAGGTATCGGCCGAACGTCAGCACCCAGGGCGTGTTGATCAGATCGATCAACAGCTGGTTGCCGGCATTGTGCAGGAAGCTCTGCAGGGCGCCATGGAGCGGCAGATAGAAGCTCTCCTGGTAGAGCTCGGCCCAATCCGGGGACACCAGCCCCGTGAGGTCGATCCCCCACACATCGGAGGGGTCGAAGGCTGCTGCCGATCCGATCTCAGCAGGGTCGAAGGCCGCTGCCGACCCGATATCGCCGGGGTCGAAGCCGGACGGATCGATCTCGGGGACGTCGAACCAGGTGCCGGGGTCCAGGAAATCGAAATCCGCCTGCGCCGCGGGCGCGGCCGAAAGGGGCGCCAAGGCGAGCGCCAGGGCAGAGACGGCGCCGGTCGTCGCGCGACTCCACCCGCCCGATGTGGCTGCACGCCGCTGTCGGGAGCTGCGGCGAAGACGACGATTCATTTCCATATACCTTTCTAAGGCTATTCGGAGGATCGCATAAACGCAGACTCAGATACTGCCGAGCAGGTCAAGTCCGAGCAAATCGGACAGCCAGGACACACCGAGATCTCCCTGCAGCGCGGCCCCCACAGTGGCGGCAAACTCCGAGAAATCCCCGGGGTCGCTGGCCACTGCCGAACCACCGAACAGGCCACCGAACATGGGGCCCGGGTCTTGAATATCGAAAAGGACGCGTTCGGCGGCGTTCCACAGCGTGGCGAACGGCTCTTGCTCCAAAAACGAGCCGAACACGTAGTTGGCCGGATTCTGCAGGGCGCGAATCGAGGCGGCGACGCCTTCGGACCATGCCTGCGACAGCGCGGCGTTGAGTTCGTCGGGACTGATGTGGCTCGGCAGAAGCTCCAAGCTGAACGACGTCAGCTCGTTGGCCGGCCCCTGGTTCCAGCCTTCGGTGAGGCTGCCGTAACCCAGGTTGACCAGGATGCGCAGGCTGGGCTCCAACAATTCGGCCAGCGGCACTCCCCACACCGGATTCACACGCAGCAGATCGGTGAGCGGCAGCGTCTCACTCGGAATGATGTAGTAATTCGTAAGTCCGTCGCCGGTCGTTTCCAAGGGAATTGCATTGGCAATATCATCGGCATCGACACCGAAATATCCGATATGCACCGTGAACATTCCCAGAATAGCATTCAGATCGGCCAGCAAATTCAACGGATAACGCGGAAAGTCGGCATATCCGTCGTATTCCATCGTGTAGACGTCGGTGGTGAAGTAGTCCGGGGTCGGATGCCCCAGGGTCATCCCGTTCCAGAAGGTGAGGTCGCCGCCCCAGAAGTTCAGCAGCTGCAGCAGGCCACCGTTGGGGTTCGCGGAGTTGCCGACGAGCACGAAATGAACGTCTTCGGGCGACACACCTTGATGACGCAGCTGATCCATCGTCATGGACGACATCGCCGAACTCTGCGAGTAGCCGAACACGTACACCGGGTTCTCGGAGTTCACTGCGCCACCGGCGATCTGCTTCTGGATCGCATCGGCCAGGATCTGAGCACCCTGCACCATCGAGATGTTGCCGGGGAAGTACAACTGCGGAGTGAACAGCGACTGAGCCGTTCCGGTAAAGCCATGCGGCTGCAGGTACAACAGATCGGCGGCGTTGACGTAGCCGGGCGAGGGCCACGGGATTCCGCTGCCGCCGATGACGTACGCGACCTCGCCTCCGGCCAGCGCCACGTCGGCAGACACGGCGGCCGCCGATCGCGGAGCCGGTGCGGCGACCCCGGACACACCGGCGAAGAAGACGAGAATGCTCACTACTGCGGCAACTGCGCGTCCACGGCGGGGCGAACGCCCCCGCGGAGCGGTCATCGCGGCGACACCAGCCATCGAAACCCCTTGAAATGCCCTTCACGCCCGCCGAGCGCGGAACCCCACCCTAAATTAGATCATCGAACAATAGTGTTAGTCAGCCGTTCGACCGAAAGCCAGTCAGGTTGACATAATTTTCCTTATTGCCGGAGGGATAACGGCATCTTTCGCCTCGCCGAATCACGGCACGGGTCGGCGTCCAAGTAAAGTGGCCGGCGTGGATATTAATGGAGCAAGCGCGATCGTCACCGGTGGCGCATCAGGAATCGGCGCGGCGACTGCCCGCCAGCTGGCCGACAGGGGCGCCCGGGTCGTGGTCGCCGACCTGCAGGCAGACAGGGGTGAGGCGCTCGCCCACGAGATCGGCGGCGTCTTCGTCTCGGTGGACGTGACCAGCACCGAGCAGATCATCGACGCCGTCAACACCGCGACCGACCTCGGTCCGCTGCGGGCGCTGGTGAACTCGGCCGGCATCGGCTGGGCGCAGCGCACCATCGGCAAGGACGGCGAGTTCGACTCGGCGCACAGCCTGGATGCCTACCGCAAGGTGCTGGAGATCAACCTGGTCGGCACGTTCGACTGCATCCGGATCGCCGCCACCGCGATGAGCCGCAATGAGTTCACCGCCACCGGCGAGCGCGGCGCGATCGTCAACCTGACCAGCGTTGCGGCCTTCGACGGTCAGATCGGCCAGGCCGCATACTCGTCGTCCAAGGGCGGCGTGGTGGGCATGACCCTGCCGGTGGCCCGGGACCTGTCGGCGGCCGGCATCCGGGTCAACACCGTGGCGCCCGGCCTGATCGACACCCCGATCTACGGCGAAGGCGAGGCCGCGGAGGCGTTCAAGGCAAAGCTGGGCCAGTCCGTGCTGTTCCCGCACCGCCTCGGCAAGCCGGAGGAACTGGCGTCGATGGTGGTGGAGCTGCTCACCAACTCCTACATGAACGCCGAAGTCGTCCGGGTGGACGGCGGCATCCGGATGCCACCGAAGTAGTCGATCACCGATGGAGAAGGCCCCCGGCGACCGGGGGCCTTTTTCATCGGGGCCGCGCTTTCAGCCGGCGGCCCATTGCTTGGCCTGCTCGACGTCATCGAGACCGAACACCGCCAGCTCCCCGGGGATCATCCACTCCAGCGCGTGCAGCACATGGGCGACCCACTCTTTGTCCGACACCACCGCAATGCGTCTGAACGCGGAGTGATGCGGCAGCACGGTGCCCAGGCCGAGCTTGAGGTCTTCGGCCAGCCCGCCCGGCCCGAAACCCTCGTAGTCGGAATCGATGATCTCGACGATCCGAATGTCACCCTCGCGCAGCAATTCCTGCAGCGAAGGCTTGATCTCCCGGAGCTCGTCACCGCGCAGCCGGCCCGCAACGCGGATGCCGGTCACTCCCTGCGGCATGTCGGGCAGCAACTCGATCATGCCGAAACCCCCTTGCAGCCGTTGCCGCCCACTGTAGTCCGGTTCGCGGACTTGTCGGCGAGCCGTCGCGCAGGGGATCTCGGGACCGCCGGTGTCGTCCTAGCCGGCGTTGCGCGCCAGGTTGATGGCGTACTCGCTGACGAAGTGCCCCGCCGCGGGCTCGCCGGCACCGCAGCTGCCGTCAGACTCCCCTACCCGCTTGACCCACAGGTAGGCGTCGGCGTGCGCGCCGGCGGTGTCGGCGGTGGGCGCGGCGCCCAGCGCCCGCCCGCTGGGGTTGCACCAGCCGAACGGATCGCCCTCAGCCGGCCCGTTTCCGTTGCGCGAAGTGTCGATCACGTAGTGCGCGCCGCCGGTCATCCCGGAGATCTCTTCGCCGTACCCGATCTCTTCCTCGGTGCTGAAGTAGTTGGTGGAGTTCAGCGCAAAGCCACGCGCGCGGCCCACCCCGGCCTGGTTGAGCCGGTTGGCCATTTCCCCGGCGCTGACCCAGCGCGAGTGCCCGGCGTCGACGTAGACCGCCGTGGCCGGGTTGCGGGTCAGCGTGTCGACGGCGTAGCTGATCAGGTCGAAACGCTCCTGGCGCTGGTCCCCGGAAAGGCAGTCGGCCATCGCCAGCGCATCCGGTTCCAGGATGATCGCGGCCGGGTTTCCGCCGATCCCGTCGGCCACGCTGTCGATCCAGGCGCGGTAGGACGCCCCCGAGGAGAACCCGCCGGCGGCGTAGCTGCCGCAGTCACGGTGCGGGATCGCGTAGAGCACCAGCACCGGCATGGCACCCGCCGCCGCTGCGGCGCCGGTGTGCCTGGCCACCGTCGCCCCGACGGATCCCCCCCCGAACGCCTGGTCCAGCCAGTACGCCTGCGGGGTGTTGGCCACCCGCGCCAGCTCGGCGCTGTCCGGCTGCGCGTTGGAGGCGTGCATCGCCTTGGAGATGGGGTCCACATAGAAGGGCCGCCCCGCCAGGGGGTTGTCCCCGTCGGCGTGGGCGGGGCCCGCACCAGCCAGGGCCGCCAGGGCAAGGAGGGGCGTGAGACAGCGCGCAACTACACCGAATGCTGAGGGGATCACAGGGAAAAATTACCTCATGGCCCGAACGGAGGTCACAGGAAGGTCACGGCCGGCCGGGGCTCAGCCCAGCAGCGCGTCGACGAAGGCCGCCGGCTCAAACGGCGCCAGATCGTCGGGTCCCTCACCGAGTCCCACCAGCTTGACCGGCACCCCCAGCTCCTGCTGCACCCGGAAGACGATTCCGCCCTTGGCGGTTCCGTCCAGCTTGGTCAGCACCACGCCGGTGATGTCGACGACGTCGGCGAAGACCCGGGCCTGCGCCAGGCCGTTCTGCCCGATGGTCGCGTCCAGGACCAGCAGGACCTCATCCACGGCCGCGCGACGTTCCACCACGCGCTTGACCTTGCCGAGCTCGTCCATCAGGCCGGTCTTGGTGTGCAACCGTCCCGCGGTGTCGATGACCACGACATCGACCCCCTCGGACATCCCTTTGTCGACGGCGTCGAAGGCGACCGAGGCCGGATCGGCTCCCTCGGCACCGCGCACCACGTCGGCACCCACACGCGCCGCCCAGGTCTGCAGCTGATCGGCCGCCGCGGCCCGGAAGGTGTCGGCCGCACCCAGCAGCACCCGGCGGCCGTCGGCCACCAGCACGCGGGCCAGCTTGCCCACCGTGGTGGTCTTGCCGGTGCCGTTGACGCCCACCACCAGCAACACCGACGGGTGATCGTCATGCGGCAGGGCGCGGATGGACCGGTCCAGGGCAGGCTCCAGTTCGCCGATGAGCACCTCGCGCAGCACGGCACGAGCCTCGGCTTCGGTGCGGACCTGGCCACCGGCCAGCCGTTCGCGCAGCGCACTCACCACCGACTCGGTGACCACAGGGCCCAGGTCGGCCACCAACAGGGTGTCCTCGACGTCCTGCCAGGAATCGTCGTCGAGGTCGCCGCCGCCGAGCAGGCCGAGCATGCTGCGCCCCAGCGTGTTCTGCGACTTGGCCAGCCGGCCCCGCAATCGCTGCATCCGTCCTTCGACGGGCTCGATGTCCGGCGTGACGGTGTCCGGCGCCGGTTCGGGAACGACTTCGGGGGGCGCTTCGGGCAGCTCGACGTCGGTGATCGTGCGCCGCGGGGCGTCGCGCGGGACAGTCGCGTCGTCGCCGATGACCGGGGCCGGCGGCTCCGCGGTTTCGGTTCGGCTGAACGAGATGCCCGTGGAGGCGCTGTAGCCGCCGGAGCGGTCCAAGCCCTCGCGTTGCGGCGCGGACAGCTTGATCCGGCCCCGCCGGTGCCGCACCAGGCCCCAGACCAGCGCACCGATCAGGACCACCGCGACAACGACCGCGACGGCGATCAGGAGAGTTTGAGACGACACGACCGTCATTGTCGCAGCAGGGACTTACGCGGGACTAATGCGGCGCACCCAGCTTCACCTCGCCTCCGGCGAGCCTCGCTGAACCGCCGGGTCAATGCGGCGCTCCCAGCTTCACCTCGCCTCCGGCGAGCCTCGCTGAACCGCCGGGTTCACGCCTGGCTGGAAACGAGTTCTTCGCCCCGGATGCGCTGCGAGATCACCGCGGTGATCCCGTCGCCCTGCATGGTCACCCCGTACAGCGCGTCGGCGACCTCCATGGTCGGCTTCTGGTGCGTGATGACGATCAGCTGGGAACGGGCCCGCAACATCTCAAACAGCGCCAGCAGTCGGCGCAGATTGGTGTCGTCGAGCGCGGCCTCCACCTCGTCCATGATGTAGAACGGCGACGGGCGGGCCCGGAAGATCGCGACCAGCATGGCAATGGCCGTCAGCGACTTCTCGCCGCCGGACAGCAGCGACAGCCGCTTGACCTTCTTGCCCGGCGGGCGGGCTTCGACGTCGACGCCGGTGGTCAGCATGTCGCTGGGATCGGTCAGCAGCAGACGGCCCTCGCCGCCGGGGAACAGCGCCGCGAACACCTCGGTGAACTCACGCTCCACGTCGGCGTAGGCGTCGGTGAACACCTGCAGGATGCGCGCGTCGACTTCGGAGACCACGTCGAGGAGGTCCTTGCGGGCCGCCTTGACGTCCTCGAGCTGGGTGGACAAGAAGTTGCAGCGCTCCTCGAGAGCCGCGAACTCCTCCAGTGCCAGGGGGTTGACCCGGCCCAGTTCGGCGAGTTCACGTTCGGCCCGTTTGGCCCGGCGCTCCTGGGTCGCACGGTCGAAGCGCATCGGGGCGGGCGCGGTCACCAGCTCGCCGCGTTCGCGGGCCTGCTCGTACTCGGCCATCTCCAGCTCGGTCGGTGGCAGCGCAACATCGGGACCGTATTCGGCGATCAGGTCCGCCGAACTCATGCCGAACTGTTCGAGCACCGTCTGTTCGAGCTGCTCGATGCGCAGCGCGGCCTGCGCCTTGGCGACCTCGTCGCGGTGCAGCGACTCGGTGAGCGCGGTGAGCCGGGTGCTCAACGAGTTCACCTCCTCGCGAACCGCCACCATCGCGGCGGCCCGCTGCTGGCGTTCACCGGCGAGTCCGTCGCGGATGCGCGCCGCGGCCGTCACCACA
>NZ_JRMK01000077.1:0-20714 GCF_000972925.1 Mycobacterium sp. UM_Kg1
TTCCAGCTCAGCTACTCCACGCAGATGGCCGACGGCCAGGGCGTCTTCGCCGCCGGTGCGCAGACCAACATCGCTGTGCCGGCCGTCATCTACCCGAACGGCTACGAGGTCAATGTCACCGGCGGCCAGGTTGTCTCGGCGCCCAACGCCACCGTGCTGGTCATCGCCTCCGACCCCGGAGCCACCACCATCAACGTCACGGTCACCCGGGTCGGGGCATAACCGCTGCGCCAGACCCGACCCGGGGGCCTCGCTACGCAGTCGGGTCGATGAGAATCTTCGCGTGGTCGTCGGGACTGGCCAGCGCCTCGAACGCCCCGTCGACCTCGGCCAGCGAAACCGTCGCGGTGATCAGCGGTGTCGGGTCTATCTTCTTCTTGGCGAGCATTCTGACGGTCTGGCGGAACTCAATGGGGGTGTATCCCAGGACGAAACGGATGTCGAGTTCTTTGTTGATCGCCATCGCGAGCCGCAGCCGGTCCTCGCCCATGCACACCCCGGCGACGACGATGCGCGACATGATCGGTGCGGAGGTGATCACCGAATTCAGGACTCCGGGGACGCCGACGCATTCGAAGATCACCGGGGCTTTGGGGCCAACCCCCACAGATTCGAGCGCCCTCCAGGTCTGCCACAGCGGGATCGGCAGGGTGTTCGCCGCTTCGGTGGCGCGTAGCAGCAGGCGCATCGCGGCTACTGAGCTGGTGAAGTACCCGGGCCGTTTCTCGACGTAGTCGATGGGAGATTCGGTCGCCGGATCGACGACGATGTCGGCCCCGCATTTCTTGGCCAACGCGCGTCGTGCCGCGCTGTAGTCGCTGGCGATCACCGTGCGAACACCCCGCGCCTTGAGCATCAGCACGACCGCGAGCCCGATGGGGCCCGCGCCGATGACGACGGCGATCTGGCCTCGCCGGATCTTTGACCGCCGCACGGTGTGCAGTCCGACCGCCATCGGCTCGGTCAGCGCGGCGATGTCGGTGCTGAGTTCGTCGGGGACGGGCACCATCAAGGATTCTTCGACGAGCAGTTCCTCGGCGTAGCCGCCCGGCGCGGACGCCGAAAGCCCGATCGGATGTATGCCCTCGCCCGCGCGCCGCAACGGAAAGGCCACGACGCGGCTTCCGATCGGAGCCCGCTTCTTGCACCGTGGACCGTATTCGAGGATCTCGCCGCAGAACTCGTGCCCGAACACGGTGTGCTCGGTCGAGCGCATCGCCTCCAGGTACCCCATGTCGGCGGCCACGTCGGCCAGATCGTCGCTGTGGTGGCGTGCGTGCAGGTCAGAACCGCAGATGCCGCACCGAAGCACCTTCAGGCGGACTTGACCGCGGCCCGGACGCGGTGTGGGAAGTTCGGAAACCGACAAAGTGCCGTCGTGGCAAACAACTGCTTTCACGGTGTATCCAGCCTGTCTCGGGTTTGTCGATGTCGGAGAGTCTAGGGCGGTCAGCTCTGCCGGGCGGACCCGGCAGCGGCGATGTCCGGGCTGGCCGGCCGGTCATTGCCGGACGCGTGAGCGGTGGCGAACCGGTAGTCGTCCAGTGGGAATCTCTTGGCGCGGCGAGCGGTATTCCAGGTCGTGGTGGGCCGGATGGGGACATCGCCATGCTTGTCGAAGTAGTAGCTGTTCGCCGCGCCGCAGCCCTTCTGCCAAAAGATCTGACGGTAACGGCGAGACAGCATGGCTTCGAAAAAGCGGGAATTGGCCTCGGGTTTGACCTCGACGAGCGTGCTGGCGGTGGCTCGCGCGTGGGTTAAGCAGCGCACGATATGGCCGGCCTGCGCTTCGATGAGGTTGAAATACGAGGAGCCGTTATAGCCATAGGGCCCGTATACGGAGAAGTGGTTGGGGAAACCGGGAACGCTGACTCCCTCGTAGGCCTGCAGTCTGTTCGCATCCCACCAGTCGGCCAACCGTTGTCCGGAGTTGCCGATCAGCTCGTAGGTCGGATTCGCATCGGGCTCTGCGATTTTGAAACCGGTGGCCAGGATGAGGACATCCAATTCGTGGGTCGCACCGTCGGCCGTGACGACACCGCGCTCATCGATGTGGGAGATGGCTCTGGTCTCCAGGTGCACGTTTTCTCTGTTGTAGGCCGCGTAGTAGCTGTTGTGGAAACTCGGGCGTTTGCAGCCCAGCGTGTAGGTGGGCAGCAGCTTTTCGCGTAGCGCGGGATCTTTCACCTGGCTGTACAGATAGAGCTTCGCCTGCTGCTGCGCCAGCTTTCCGACCGGGAAAAACTTGTGATAGTGGGCCACGATGGGGAAGGTGATCTCGACGAATGCCTCACTGGCGACCCGTAGCGCAAGTTCCAGGGCGGGGATCTTGCCGATCAGGGTCTGCACGGCACCGGGAATCTTGAGGTCCAGTTTCGGCATGCACCAGATGGGGGTGCGCTGGAACACCGTCAGGTGCCGGGTTCGCGGGGCAATGGCGGGGATGATCTGGACGGCGGAGGCCCCCGTTCCGATGATTCCCACCCGGGCGTCGGAGAAGTCGACCGAGTCATCCCAGCGGGCGCTGTGCATGACCGATCCGGCGAAGAGTTCGATGCCCTCGATGTCGGGCATCTTGGGCGTTGTCAGCGCCCCGGACGCGTTGATGACGAAGCGAGCACTGATTTCGCCATGCTGTTGGGTGCTCAGGCGCCACAGCGCATGGGCTTCGTCGAACCGGGCTGACCGCACGCTGGTGTTCAGCCGCAGCCGGCCGCGAAGGCCGTACTTGTCGACACAGTGATTGGCGTAGTCGGCCAGTTCGGCGCCGTTGGCATAGCTGCGCGACCAAGTGGCCCGCTTCTCGAACGAGAACTGATAGCTGTACGACGGGATGTCGACCGCCACTCCGGGGTAGCGGTTCCAATGCCAGGTGCCACCCACCCCATCCCCGTCGTCGAGGATCACGAAATCGTCGAACCCGGCCTCGATGAGCTTGATCGCCGATCCGATACCGGAGAAGCCCGCGCCGATGATCACGATCTCGTGGTCGGGGATCGCGCGTCGATCAGGCCCGGCGCCGGGCGCGTCGCTGTCCGGCGCTGACAAGGCGTGATTGCTTGTGGCCATGGGTTCCTCGCTGTGTCGGCTCGGGAACGACGCACGACCGGCGCGCGGCCCCGTAACACCAAAGTGCAACAGTGTGTCGCATTTAGGTGCTCGAAGTCTGGCACGCGTCGATTACGCTGTCAACCATGGCGCGTGGGGCTTCGTCGGTCGACACGAGCCGGATGCGATCCGATGTGATCGAGAACCGGCAACGAATCCTGGAGGCGGCCACTGCCGTCCTCGCAGGCGACCCGAACGCCTCGATGCAGGAGATCGCCGACGCCGCGGCGCTCAACCGAGGCACCCTCTACCGGCACTTCCCGAAGCGGGAGCAACTGGTGGTCGCCATCCATGCGGCGGCGGTGACGAATATGCGCGAGCTCTACCTGTCACTGCCGAAGTCCGGTCCGGTGCTGCCGAGTCTCATAGAACTGGTGGGTCCCGCCGTCGAAGTCGCCAGTCGCTACCGGGTGCTGATTTTGGCTCCTATCGCCGATCCCAGCCGGTTGGTCGCCGAGGCGCAGTCGATGGAGGTGCTCGCCGCCGCGGTGCACCGTGCGCAGCGGGCCGGCGAAGTCGACCGGCGGATATCGCCGATCTTCGCGGCGACCACCTTCGGCAGCCAGGTCCTTGCCGCCGCCACCTTGATCGCCCGCGGCGGTGTTGCCCCTGCCGACGCGATTGCGCAAACCCGGCTCGCCTTGCGCAAAGCGCTCACGGCCGCGCCGGAGACCAACGATTGAGTGAAGCCGGGCATACCGGTGGCGGTGAACGTCGCCACGCCCGGCTCGCCGATCAACGCAGCAGGGTCGCCACGATGCCGGCCAGATAGCCCAGCCGGACCACCTCGGCGGGCAGAAACGCCGGCCCCCCGGTGCGGCCCAAGACCACCGCGGTGTTCGGGCTGCCCAGCGGTGCCGCCGCCAAAGCGACATCCATCTCCCGCCACACCGCAGGCACCCAGGCGGCGGTGTTGTCCAACGCGGTGGCGCGCTCGATCGGCAACCACGGCACCGTGCCGACGTCGGTCTCCGGGGTTCCACGGCTGCCCGCGAGCCGGCGGAACGCCCCATCGGGTCCCTCGCTGCGCAGTACGGTGCACCAGCTCACCCGAAGCACCCGAGGCGCTTCGTCGGCCAGCTTCTGCAATTTGGCGCTGCGGTCCCCGGCCGCGGCGACGTGATCGATGAGTTCGAGTTCGCGGTGCGCGTCCAGCAGTCCGGTATGCGGACGGACGCTGTGCACCCGCACCCCGGGCAGCCGCTCGGCGGCGGTGATCAGCACGTCGGGCATCGAACCCTGCGGCAGCTCGACCACCAGGTCGTCGATTGCCGAGCCGCTGCCGCGTTCCACGACGTCCAGCGACAAGATGTCGGCACCCACCGAGCCCAGCCCCACGGCCAGCGAACCCAGGCTGCCCGGGCGGTCGTCGAGTTCGACTCGCAGCAGATAGGAAGGCATGGGCAACTTTCCCACAGCGCCCGCCGCCCCGTGGAGAGTGAGGCTGAGGTCACGCTCGCTACCCCCGCTGGCTTCACGCTCGACGCGAGCGGACGACTAGGCTTTGCACCCGTGTCCCAGATCTCTCGTGACGACGTAGCCCACCTGGCCCGGTTGGCCCGGCTGGCACTGACCGACGCCGAGTTGGATGGCTTCGCAGGCCAGCTCGACGCCATCCTGACCCATGTCAGCACAATCCAGTCAGTCGACGTCACCGGCGTCGAGGCGACCGACAACCCGCTCAAAGCCGTCAACGTCACCCGGCCCGACGAGATCGTGCCCTGCCTGACTCAAGAGCAGGCCCTGGCGGCCGCCCCCCGAGCCGAGGACGGCCGCTTCGCTGTCCCGCAGATCCTGGGGGAGAGCCAGTGAGCGAGCTGATCCGGTCCGACGCGGCCACACTGGCGGCCCAGATCGCCGCGCGCGAGGTGTCCTCGGTGGAGGTCACCCGTGCCCACCTCGAGCAGATCGAGGCGACCGACGGCCGATACCGGGCGTTCCTGCACGTGGGCGCCGACGCGGCGCTGGCCGCGGCGGAGGCCGCCGACAAGGCCATCGCCGCCGGCGAAGCGCCCTCGGCACTGGCCGGTGTGCCACTTGCGCTCAAGGACGTGTTCACGACCGTCGACGCGCCCACCACCTGCGGATCCAAGATCCTGGAAGGGTGGCGGGCCCCCTACGACGCCACGGTCACCGCCAAGCTCCGGGCAGCGGGCATCCCGATCCTGGGCAAGACCAACATGGACGAGTTCGCCATGGGCTCATCGACGGAGAATTCCGCCTTCGGGCCGACCCGCAATCCGTGGGATGTCGAACGGGTTCCGGGCGGCTCCGGCGGGGGGAGTGCCGCGGCCTTGGCGGCCTTCCAGGCGCCGCTGGCCATCGGCACCGACACCGGCGGCTCGATCCGTCAGCCCGCCGCGCTGACCGCCACGGTCGGCGTCAAGCCCACCTACGGCACGGTGAGTCGCTACGGACTGGTCGCCTGCGCGTCGTCGCTGGACCAGGGCGGACCGTGCGCCCGCACGGTCCTCGACACCGCGCTGCTGCACTCGGTGATCGCCGGGCATGACCCGCGCGACTCCACCTCGCTGGATGTGCCGGTACCGGACGTGGTCGGCGCCGCACGCGCCGGCGCCGACGGCGATCTGTCGGGCGTGCGCATCGGAGTGGTGCGCCAGTTGCACAGCGGGGAGGGCTACCAGCCGGGCGTGTTGGCGTCGTTCAACGCCGCCGTCGATCAGTTGAAAGCGTTGGGCGCACAGATCTCTGAGGTGGACTGCCCGCACTTCGACTACTCGCTGAGCGCCTACTACCTGATCCTGCCGTCGGAGGTGTCGTCCAACTTGGCCCGCTTCGATGCGATGCGCTTCGGGCTGCGGGTCGGCGACGACGGCACCCGCAGTGCCGAAGAGGTGATGGCGCAGACCCGCGCGGCCGGCTTCGGTCCTGAGGTCAAGCGCCGCATCATGCTCGGCACCTACGCGCTGTCGGCGGGCTACTACGACGCCTACTACAACCAGGCGCAGAAGGTGCGCACGCTGATCGCCCGCGACCTCGACGAGGCGTACAAGTCGGTGGACGTGCTGATCTCGCCGACGACGCCGACCACCGCGTTCCGGCTGGGGGAGAAGGTCGACGACCCGCTGGCGATGTACCTGTTCGACTTGTGCACGCTGCCGCTGAACCTGGCCGGGCACTGCGGCATGTCGGTGCCGTCCGGGCTTTCCGGCGACGACGGGCTGCCGGTGGGCCTGCAGATCATGGCGCCGGCGCTGGCCGACGACCGTCTCTACCGGGTGGGTGCGGCCTACGAAGCCGCCCGCGGGACACTGGCGTCGCCCATCTGACCTCGTCAACTCCGCCCGCGAGCAGACGCAGAATCGCATCCAGGAGACGCTCGCTGTGCGATTCTGCGTCTGCTCGGCGTGGAAAAGTCCGAGTGGAGCTCGCCCTAACCGCAGTGTCGCGGTGAGCGACCCGGCAAGATGGACTCATGCGGATCGGAGTCCTCACCGGCGGCGGTGACTGCCCCGGATTGAACGCGGTGATCAGGGCGGTGGTGCGCACCTGCGACTCGCGCTACGGCTCGACGGTGGTCGGGTTTCAGGACGGCTGGCGGGGACTGCTGGAGAACCGGCGCGTCCAGTTGGCCAACGACGACCGCAATGACCGCTTGCTCGCCAAGGGCGGGACCATGCTCGGCACAGCCCGGGTGAATCCGGACAAGCTGCGCGCCGGCCTGGATCAGGTGAAGCAGACTCTCGACGACAACGGCATCGACGTGCTCATTCCCATCGGGGGTGAGGGCACTTTGACTGCGGCGCACTGGCTGTCGCAGGAGAACGTGCCGGTGGTGGGGGTGCCCAAGACCATCGACAACGACATCGACTGCACGGATGTCACCTTCGGCCACGACACCGCATTGCAGGTCGCCACCGACGCGATCGATCGGCTGCACTCCACCGCGGAATCTCACCAGCGAGTGATGCTGGTCGAGGTGATGGGCCGCCACGCCGGCTGGATCGCACTCAACGCGGGCTTGGCCACCGGGGCGCACATGACGCTGATCCCCGAGCAGCCCTTCGATGTCGAAGAGGTGTGCCGGTTGGTCAAGCAGCGCTTCCAGCATGGTTCCTCGCATTTCATCTGTGTTGTCGCCGAAGGCGCCAAACCCGCAGCCGGTTCGATGGAGCTGCGGGCGGGCGGCGTCGACGAGTTCGGTCACGAGAGATTCACCGGTGTCGCCGCCCAGTTGGCCGTCGAAATCGAAAGGCGCGTCAAGAAGGAAGTCCGGACCACCGTGTTGGGTCATGTTCAGCGCGGTGGCACCCCGACCGCCTATGACCGGGTGCTCGCGACCCGGTTCGGCGTCAATGCCGCAGATGCGGCTCATGCCGGCGAATACGGCATGATGGTGTCGCTGCGGGGCCAGGAGATCGGCCGGGTGGCGTTGGCCGACGCGGTGCGACAGCTCAAGGTGGTGCCGCAGAGCCGCTACGACGACGCGGCGGCTTTCTTCGGCTAAGGCCGGCGCAGGTGACAGCATCACCTGTGTTGCCGCACAATGGTGAGGTTGTGGCTTGTGTTGCCGGACGGTCTATGGCTGGGGGTGGGGTATGGGAAAGTTAGCGCTGTCTGCCGCGGTGCTGTGCGGGCTGCCGATGGGGCTGGTCTTGTCCGCTCCGGCCTATGCCACCGGTGACCTGATCAGCGATTACGTCACCGATCACGGCCGCGATGTCTGCGCGCTCATCCAGGACCAGCCGAGTCTGGTCGGTGTCCGCAACGCGGTGGGGCACATTCTGGCCACCAGTGGTCTGCCCGCCGACCAGACCGGTCGGCTGCTCGCCGGGTCGGTGATGGCCGATTGTCCCGAAGACGGGCTGCTGGTCCAGGAATTCGTCCTTTACGAGAAGCGCCGGCAGTACGGCAGCGGCGGTGTCGGGGCGATCGGATCCTGATTCACGTGGTCGGTGCCGCCGGCGGTCACAGGTCACCCGGATCGTCGGGTACGTCGACGGCGTAGTCGGCCAGTATCTCCAGGCTCACCACTTCCAGGGTGCGTTCATGGGTGGCGGCGAGCACCACCGGAGCGGCACAGCCGTCGCGGTGGGCCCGCAGCCAGTTCGGCGCGGTCACACACCAGCGATCGCCGGGCGTCAGGCCCGGAAACCGGTAAGCCGGGACCGGAGTGGACAGATCGTTGCCGATCGAGCGCTGATGTTCCAAGAACTCGCCGGTGACGACGGCGCAAATGGTGTGCAGCCCAATGTCCTCCGGGCCCGAGGAACAACAGCCGTCGCGGTAGAAGCCGGTGATCGGGTCGCTGCCGCACGGCTCCAGCGGGCCGCCGAGTACGTTGCGGTCGGGCATGGGGGACAGTCTAGGGCGGCGTCGCCTACCGTGAGGTATGACCGAGCGGAACCGGGAGCGGTTGTGGGCCGGTATCGACGACATCTACCGGCGGATCTGCGAGCACCCCTTCGTCACCGGGTTGACCGAAGGTTCCTTGGAGCCGAGCAGGTTTCGCCACTACCTCGTCCAGGACAGGCACTACCTGCACAGCTATGCGCGGGCTTTGGCGGCCTGCGCGGCCAAAGCGCCGAACGAGTCGGAGCTGGCGATGTTCGCCGAGCACGCCGGCGCGGTGTTGGCCGAAGCCGAGCTGCATGCGGGACTGCTCGCCGAACTCGGACTCGACATCGAGACCGCTGCCGTGCTGCCGGTCGCTCCCACCACCCGGGCCTACGCCAGCTACCTGTTGGCCGTCACCGCGTCGGGTTCCTATGCCGAGGCCGTCGCCGCCGTGCTGCCCTGCTACTGGATCTACGCCCGGGTGGGTGAGCACCTACAGCATCACGGGTCCCCGGAGCCGCTCTTCCAGCGATGGATCGACGCCTACGCGGGTCAGGACTTCGCGGCGGTGGTCGAAGTGGTGCTGGCCGTCGCCGACCGGATCGGCGCGCAGGCGCAGGGTCCGGAGTGGAACCTGATGTGCGAGCATCTGCGGACCGCCGCGCGCTATGAATGGATGTTCTTCGACGCCGCGTACCGCATGGAGGACTGGCCGGTGTGACCGAGGCGGGCCGACCGGGTCACCTAGACTTTGCGCCATGACCGCTGCTGTCGCCGAACTGCTCGACTACGCCGACGTCATTTCCCGCTTCGACCCGGTTCTCGGCCTGGAAGTGCACGTCGAGCTGTCCACGGCCACCAAGATGTTCTGCGGATGCTCGACAGCCTTCGGTGCCGAACCCAACACCCAGGTGTGTCCGGTGTGTCTCGGGCTGCCCGGGTCGCTGCCGGTGCTCAACGGCGCCGCCGTCGAATCGGCGATCCGGATCGGGCTGGCGCTCAACTGCGAAATCGCGTCGTGGTGCCGGTTCGCCCGGAAGAACTACTTCTATCCCGACCAGCCGAAGAACTACCAGATCTCCCAGTACGACGAGCCGATCGCCTTCAACGGCTACCTCGACGTGCCGCTCGAGGACGGTTCGGTGTGGCGAGTGGACATCGAGCGCGCGCACATGGAGGAAGACACCGGCAAGCTCACCCATGTGGGCAGCGACACCGGACGCATCGAGGGCGCCAGCGAATCGCTGGTCGACTACAACCGGGCCGGGGTGCCGCTGATCGAGATCGTCACCAAACCGATCGTCGGCGCCGGTGAGCGCGCCCCGCAGATCGCCCGGGCCTACGTGACCGCGCTGCGGGATCTGCTGCGCTCCTTGGACGTCTCCGATGTGCGGATGGACCAGGGTTCCATGCGCTGCGACGCGAACGTGTCGCTCAAGCCCAGCGGCGCAGCTGAATTCGGTACCCGGACCGAGACCAAGAACGTCAATTCGCTCAAGAGTGTCGAGGTGGCGGTGAGCTACGAGATGCGGCGCCAGGGCGCGGTGCTCTCCGCCGGCGGCACGGTGGTCCAGGAGACCCGGCATTTCCACGAGGCCGGCTACACCAGTCCCGGCCGGGCCAAGGAGACCGCGGAGGACTACCGGTACTTCCCTGAGCCGGACCTGGAACCGGTCGCGCCGTCGGCCGAGTTGGTCGCGCAACTGCGCGACACCATCCCCGAGTTGCCGTGGCTGTCGCGCCGGCGAATCCAGGAACAGTGGGGCGTCTCCGATGAGGTGATGCGCGACCTGGTCAACGCGGGTGCGGTGGAGCTGGTCGCTGCCACCGTCGCGGCCGGCGCATCCAGTGAGGCGGCCCGGGCGTGGTGGGGAAACTTCCTGGTGCAGAAGGCCAACGAAGCCGGAGTCGAGCTCGACGCTCTGGGCATCACGCCCAAGCAGGTCGCCGATGTGGTGGCACTGGTGGATTCGGGTGAGCTGTCCAACAAGCTGGCCCGGCAGGTGGTGGAGGGGGTGCTCGCCGGTGAGGGCGAGCCCGCTCAGGTGATGGCTGACCGGGGCCTGGTCGTGGTGCGTGACGACTCGGTGATCCAGGCCGCCATTGACGAGGCTCTGGCCGCCAATCCCGATGTGGCCGAGAAGATCCGGGGCGGCAAGGTGCAGGCCGCCGGTGCCATCGTCGGCGCGGTGATGAAGGCCACCAAAGGCCAAGCCGATGCGGCGCGGGTGCGCGAACTGGTGCTGGCTGCCTGCGGGTGAGCCCCGCTGCGTCCCTGCCGGTCGCGGCGCCGCCGCGAATCTACGGCAGGGCGCGAACGGGCCGGCTGGCCCAGCGACCCAACACGAACTTCAGCCATCGAACATCGATCAACATCGCCTGCCATCCCTTCGTTCGACGGTTTTGCTGCGGTCTCTCGACCCGACTCCCAACGTAGACCGGACTTTTAAGGGGCTCGGGCGGAGTCAGTAATACTTCTGTGAGAACCGGCGGATGCCACAGTGGCCCCCTCCGCGTGGAGGGGGCCACTGGGTGGTGGGCGGTCGCTGTCGACCTAGAACAGGCTTGCCAGGATGTCGCTGCTCCCGTCCCAGCCGAGGGCTTCGGCGATGGCCTGACTCATCGCGACCATGGAGGCGATCGGGCCCACCCCGAGGCCGGGCAGGTCGAACAGCAGTTCCGGGTCGCCCAGTGCGTCTGTGGTGCTGCCCATGCCGATGGCGTCGAAGATCGAGCCGGCCGGGCTGAGCAGCCCGCCCAGGTTCACGCTCAGAGCCGTGACTTCGGTGGGCAGGTCCAGAATGGTCAAGGTGGGCAACGCGATCCCCAGCTGATCCAGGATCGGCATCAGGTCGACCGCCCCGTAGCCGTTGAGGTAGGCATCGACGAGGTTGGCGGGCATACCGATCAGAGAGTCGAACGCCGCACCCCAGTCGGGGCTGCCGGAGGACAACGATTCCCAGATGTTGCCGAGGTCGTCGTTGAACTGCAGCACCGGACTGAGCATGGTGGAGACCTGGCCGATCAGGATGCCGCTCAGCGGGGACGCCGCGAATTCCAGCACCGAACCCAACACGGGTGCCATGTCCTCGTCCAAGCCGAGGGAGGTGGCTATGCCGGGAAGGATGCTCGGGTCGGTGAGGAGCGAGAAGAGGGCCGCGTGGGTCATGAACGATCCGATCATCCCGGGGCCGGTGACCACATCGTCGAGCGATGCGTACAGGGTGTCGGTGGCGCCGCCCGCGGGCAGGAACGGGCCGAACAGTGCGCCGGCGGCGGCAGGCGTCTCGCCGTCAGCGGGTGTGCCGAACAGAGCACCCAGATGGGTCTGGATCTCCTGCGCGATGTCCCCGAAGCTCCTCGAACCGTCGAAGACGCCCTGGACATAGCCGATCTGGTTGGCCAGAACCTGCTGCAGGGCCGGGAACGGAACGGCAGAGAAGTGGTTCCAGATCGCCGTGGCGTTGGCTTCGGCGGTCTGCCACACGTCATCCCAGCCGGCTGTCAGCTGCACGGCGAGCGATTGCGGGCCGGTCAGCGCGGGCACGGGCGCGGCAACGGGACCCCGAGGCGATGGCTCCGGCGCTGAGGAGCGCGACGCCGGTGACGGTCCAGGGGCGGGCGGCAGCGTGCTGCATTGGTCTCTTAAGTACGTATTTGCAGTGGTCAGGACGGTTCCGAGGAAACTTACCTGAAAGTAACGTAGAGAAACCTAATTCACTTTATGTGGTTTGGTCAAGGGGGTCCGAGTGTGTTGCCAGAAAGACCGAGGGCCCCCTTCCCGTCGGGAAGGGGGCCCTCGTGTTGGCCGATAGGGCGTGCTATGCCGGCAAGGCTTCGCCGCCGTCGAACCAGTCCAGGATCGGGAAGCTCAGGTCGGCGAGCGGGTTGGTTCCGCCCTCCCAGCCGATTGCTCCGGCGATGATTTGCGGCAGGGCCACCAGCGAACCGAGCGGGCCGACGGGATTGCCCACGATGTCGAGCCCGATGACGTTGAGGCTCAGGGCGTTCCACAGAGAGCCGCCGATGAAGAGGTTCTCGCCCGAGTCGACAGTCTCCGCGACGTCGGCGCCGATCGGCAAGATGGTCTGGCCGGGGGTCAGCAGCCCGCCCAGCGACAGGCCCAGCGCATCGATCGTGATGCCCTCGGGCAGAATGCCCGCGTCGGCGATCAGCGGGATCAGGAAGCTGAGGTCGAGTTCGGTGCCGTTGAAGACCGAACCGATCACCCGGGCCGGCAGGTCGAAGAGGTCCTGCAGCGCCGCGGACGGGTCTTCGCCCAGGTCGGCGACGATGTCACCGACGACGTTGCCGAACTCCACCAGCGGGCTCAGCACCGGACCGAGCGCGCCGATCAGGGCGCCGGTCAGCGGCGAGGCGAGGAAGTGCAGGGCCTCGGTGACGATCGCGAGGGTCTCCGGGTCCATGTCGCCGCCCATGATGTCCGGGAACGCCAGGGCCATGAGGCTGTGCATGGCGTCGTTGGCCTGCGCCAGCGGCGCCAGGGTGCTCCAGTCCTCAAGGCTGAACTCCGCCCCGAGCAGGGTGGTGTTGGTGAACACGTTTTCGATGTTGTCGCCGATGGCGGAGAACACGTCGAAGATGCTGCCCGGGTTGTTGAGGATCTCGCCGAGGTAGTCGAACTGGTTGACCACGATCTGCTGCAGGACGGCGCCCGGAGCCAGGAAGTAGGTGTCGGCCAGTGCCTCGGCGTTGGCGGACGAGGTGTTGAACACGTCGATCCAGGCGCCGAACGGGTCGAATGCGGTCAGCTGCACGTCCGGCAGGTGCACATCCGCCGCGGTGTGCGGTGCGACTGGTGCTACGGCGATCAGGCCTGCGCCGACTACGGCAATCCCGGACGTGATCCAGGGGCGTGTGGTTAATGACTGCACTGTGCGATTCTCCTTTTAGTTAGCACTCGACACCGCTTCGAGGAAGCTACCATAACTTAGCGAATGCTGAGACGTCTTCATTTGCGTCAAAAATTTTTTGCGGCCAGCCTCGGAACATGCCGGCGTGCGATTCTCACGGCGCGAGCCCGGCTCCGTGAGTGGCGGGAGGGTTGTTACCGGCGAGTACGCTTTAGCCTGCGGCGAGAACGGCCAGGCGCCGCGGGGTTGCGATTACCGGGCGGCGGCATCCAGTCAACGGGTGGCCGAGGCGGCGCGCAGTCCCAACTGGCCGACAAAGCTAAGGCTAAGCTGAGGCTGCATAGGAAATCGAAGGGCTGAAGGGCCCTTAACATCGTCGCAGGTGGTGTACCGAAATTCGGCGCCGAGCTCACACGGTGAGCGGGCGGAGGCCGCTAATCCTTGTCGTCGTTGGCGCGGGGGAAGCCGCCGCCGGACGGGAACAGCGGGAAGACCACGTCGTCGAGTTTCTCGGCGTCTCCGGCGGTCTTGTTCACCGTCGCGCCCCACACGTTGCCGTCCGGTGACATCTTCACGGCCCAGACGTGCCCGTGGGTGTCCTGGCGCATGACCTCCGGTTCGCTGGTGACCGACCCGGTGCCGGCAGCCAGTCGGACCGCCACCGTCTGCTTGGTGTTGATCAGGTTGACCAGCACCACGCCGTCCATGGCTGCACAGCCCGCGACGCCGGGCTTGTCGGGCCACGTCCACACCGTCGAGACCCGCGAGTCTTTGGTGATGCGTTGCAGGCGGTCGCCGCTGGGCGACCGGTCAGTCACGTACAGCGAGCCGTCGACGGGGTCGATGCACAGTCCGCCGCCGGCACCCATGCCGCTCAGGGCAGTGGTCGGCGGTGCCTGGCCGATGGTCGTGGGCTGCTCGATGCGCAGAACCTTGCCGGCGGTCGAGCCGGGATCGGCGGCCGCAGCCGGGGTGCCCGCATCCCCGGTCAGCACCACCAGCGTGGTGGGGCTGGTGAAGATCAGGGCGCCGGTGTTGCCGGTCGGGCCCTTGGGGATTCCGGTCAAGATGTCCTTGGGGACGTCGCCGTCGGCGATCCGGATCACCCGGTTGTCGGTGGGCGTGCTGATGTAGGCGTACATCAGCCGGTCCTGGGTGTAGGTCGGTGACAACACGATGTCCATCAACCCGCCGTCGCCGGCAGGATCGACGCCGATCACGGTCTTCACCTTGGGTTCGGCGGTCAACGACACTTCCTTGACGGCGCCGGTGGTCCGTTCGGCGACCAGTGCCGATTTGCTGTCGCCGTGCATGATCAAGCCGCTGGTGCTCTCCAGGCAGCCCTGCATCACCCCGGGTGCCGGGCACTGTTTGGGGAACGGGTTGGCCGGTAGCGGTGGTGGCGGCGGGGGAGTCGTGGAGGGTGCCATTCCCCGACGCGGCACGGTGGTGAACGGCTGCGACTGGGCGTCGTCGAAGTGCGCACAACCGGTCAGCACCAGCAATGCCACGCCCAGCAAAACAGGCACTCGGCGAACAGCCCCGCGCATCTGCATGCCCGTCAGGTTACGGACACCGGGTCCGATCTCGCCACGATGCCCACCGCAGGGCGGCGCCCGGGCCGGATTCGATTCGCTAACGAACCCGGTCAAATCCCCAATCCCGCCGAGCTTGCCCTTACTCTTGCAGGGTGACCAGTCATGGTGAGGGCTCACACTGGCGTCGCCCGGGTGAGACTGCCGACGCAGGCAAAGGACGTCCCAAGTCGGCACGTCTGGTAGATCCGGAGGACGACATGCCATCGCCGACGTATACCGGTGATTTCGAGACCACCGCCATCCCGGCCTATGACCCCTCCGGCGTCCGCCCTCTGGCGGGGGGCTACCACCCGTTGCCCTATGCGGCGCCGCCGGTCAACCCCGGCCGTGTCGGAGTGTCCATCGGCCCGGATGGCGACGCGGACGAGCCGTTCCGGGCGGTGGACCGGCGTGGTACCCAGGATCTGGGCCTGTTGGTGCTGCGGGTGGGCCTGGGTGTGCTGCTGGTGGCCCACGGGCTGCGCAAACTGTTCGGCTGGTGGGGTGGTCAGGGCCTGAGCGGGTTCAAGAATTCCATCGCTGAAGCCGGCTATCAGCACGCCGACATCCTGACCTATGCGGCGGGCGGCGGCCAGATCGCCGCCGGCCTGCTGCTGGTGCTCGGACTGTTCACCCCGGTCGCCGCGGCCGGGGCGCTGGCCTACTTCCTCAACGCCGTTCTCGCCGGCGTCTCATCGAACGGCGAGGGCCGGTTCGGACTCTTTCTGCCCGACGGCCACGAATTCCACCTGCTGCTGATCGTGGTGGCGGTGGCGATCGTGCTGGCCGGGCCGGGCCGGTACGGGCTCGACGGCGACCGCGGCTGGGCGCGGCGGCCCTTCATCGGGTCTGTGGTGGCGCTCGTGCTGGGGGTCGCCGGCGGGGTCGCGATGTGGGTGTTCCTCAACGGGGCCAACCCGCTCGGCTGACCGAACCGGCTGCTCAGCGGTAGGGGTTCGGCACCCGGCCGCCGCTGGCTTGGCTCAACAGCGGCAGAGTGGCGAAACTTACCGCGGGCAGCCGCAGCACCTCTCCGTCGCGCAGATGTGCCCGCGCCCACGATCCCCGGGTGAAGCCCAGACCGTCGACGGCGTCCCAGTCCACCGTGCGGCTGCCGAGCAGGGTCCGCACGCTGAGCCGCTGCGCGTCGGCCACGGTCCGCCACCGGACGATCAACGCCGAGGCCACCACGGGCAGCGCCAACAGCGGGGCGGTGAAGGGCCAGGTCAACACGGGGATCAGCAGCCCCAGAGTCAGGAAACCGACGGCGAAGTGCGCCATCGGCGAAATGCGGATCACCAGGGGCGCCGCGTCGGGTGATGCAGAGGTCACCACCGCATGATGTCACCGTCGGCAGGGTTGATGCGGTGGGGTGGTAGCAGTCACTCCGATGAAAAAATATTGACTACTTATTTTATCTGTCGCATTATTGGTCGCATGCCGCCGACCAAGCCCCGCCGTACCCAAGCGGAGCGTACTGCCGAGACCCGGCGCGCGCTGCTGGACGCGACGCTCGAGGCGCTGGTGGACGTCGGTTTCAAAGCGACCACCACCACCGAGGTTGCCCGCCGTGCCGGTGTTTCGGTAGGGGCATTGCAGGGGCATTTCCCCACCAAGGTGGGACTGCTGACCGCTGCCGTCGAGTTCGCGCTGAACCGCCGCATCGAAGAGTTCGAGGTGCTGATGGCCGGCCTGGGCTCGTCCGCGGACAAGCTCGACGCGGCGATCGACCTGTTGTGGTCGATGTATTGCGGTCCGACGTTCACCGCGTCCTATGAGCTGTGGGTCGCGGCCCGCACCGATCCCGACCTGGCGCCCGCGGTGATCGAAACCGATCGGCAGTTCGCGCAGGCCTGCGACCGGATATACACCGAACTGCTCGACTCGGCCGACACCGCCGAAGCCAATACCGAGCAGTCGCGGGTCGGGCCGCAGATGACCTTCGCGCTGATGAACGGCCTGGCGATGTCCCGGTCCATCGCCGGCTACGAGGCGCTGCCCGCCGCCGACATCCTCGACGCCTTCAAACGGCTGGTTCGACCGCTGGTGACCGGCGCCGCAGACCCACTAGAAGAGAGCGAGCCATGACCGCCAACGACAACCGCGCGCCGGCGGTACAGCCGCGTCGCATCCGGTTCAACTACCCGGTGGCGGCCCTGGACCGCCACTTCGTTCAGGGCGACCTGGTGATGAGCCACGTGATCGCGCATCTGTCGGCGGTGTTCCCCGCGGGTGAGGACTTCTTCATTCGTTCGGTGCGCCGCTACGCCGACCAGATCACCGACCCCGACCTCAAAGAACAGGTCAAGGGGTTCATCGGTCAGGAAGTGACCCACGGTCGCGAGCACCGCGCACTCAATGAGCGGCTGCACGAGATGGGTTACCCGACCCGCAAGGTCGACCGGCTCGTCGAACGCCGCCAAAAGGCCATCGAACAACGGTTCTCGCCGCTGACCTGCCTGGCCATCACCGCCGCACTGGAACATTTCACCGCCGTCTTCGCCGAGACCTTGCTCTCGGACGAGAAGGCGCAGGCCGTGCTGGGCACCAGCGAAGTGCGATCCATGCTGCTGTGGCACGCCATCGAAGAATCCGAGCACCGCGCGGTGGCCTTCGACGTCTACCGCGCGGTCGGGGGTGATGAGATCCGGCGCATCCGCACGATGCGGGTCATTCGGTTCAGTTTCCCCCTCGCCGTTCTGGTGAACACCCTGATCTCGCTCTTCGGCGACCGGGCCGCCTACAACCCGGTCCGGCTTGTCCGCAGCTTCGCCGCCCTGCGGCATTCGCCGTTTCTGACCCGTACCGTCTTTCGCCGGCTGGGCGAATATCTGCGCCCCGGTTTCCATCCCGACGACCATGACAACAGCGCGCTGCTGCAGCACTGGGAGGCGGAGCTGTTCGGCGAGCAGGGATCGCTGGTCGACCACCTGAGCTGAGCGGCTGCTCATTTGACGGACGCTCGGTCCAGGGGCTACCGTCGTCTGCTATGGACAACGGCATGCTCGTAGTAGCCCACTGCGCGTTGGTTGTTGCCTGACTTCCAACCACCGACGCGCAACCCTCGTGCAGCAGCTGAGCTGGCGGGGGTTTTTTGTTGCCACCAGTTCTACAGCCCAGAGGAATTGAAGAGGAAACCGTGAGCGCACCCACCAGCCGATCGGCGGAGCGGTCGGCACCGTCGCCCGCCGCAAACGGAGCGTCGGCTTCAGACGCAGCGTCAGGCAAGGCCAAAACGCCCGGTAGGCGAGTGGCGCCCGAGCAGATGACCGGTGCCCAGTCGGTCATCCGATCGCTGGAAGAACTTGACGTGGACGTCATCTTCGGCATCCCCGGCGGCGCGGTTCTGCCGGTCTACGATCCGCTGTTCGACTCGAAGAAGCTGCGCCACGTGCTGGTCCGCCACGAGCAGGGTGCCGGTCACGCCGCCAGCGGCTACGCGCACGCCACCGGGCGGGTGGGCGTCATGATGGCCACCTCGGGGCCGGGGGCCACCAACCTGGTCACCCCGCTGGCCGACGCCCAGATGGACTCCATCCCGGTGGTCGCCATCACCGGCCAGGTCGGGCGCCAACTGATCGGCACCGACGCCTTCCAGGAGGCCGACATCTCCGGCATCACGATGCCGATCACCAAGCACAACTTCCTGGTCCGCAACGGCGACGACATCCCCCGGGTGATCGCCGAGGCGTTCTACATCGCCGCCTCGGGGCGTCCCGGCGCGGTGCTGGTCGACATCCCCAAAGACCTGCTCCAAGGCCAGTGCACGTTCGCCTGGCCGCCGCGGCTGGATCTGCCCGGTTACAAGCCCACCACCAAGCCGCACAGCCGGCAGGTCCGCGAGGCCGCCAAGCTGATCGCCGCGGCGCGCCGGCCCGTGCTGTACGTGGGCGGCGGGGTCATCCGCGGTGACGCCTGCCAGGAGCTGGCCGAACTGGCCGAGCTGACCGGCATCCCCGTGGTCACCACCTTGATGGCGCGCGGCGCCTTCCCGGACAGTCACCGCCAGCACCTGGGCATGCCCGGCATGCACGGCACGGTGGCGGCGGTGGCCGGGCTGCAGCGCTCGGATCTGCTGATCACCCTGGGAGCCCGCTTCGACGACCGCGTCACCGGCCAGCTGGACTCGTTCGCCCCGGACGCCAAGGTGATTCACGCCGACATCGACCCCGCCGAGATCGGCAAGAACCGCCACGCCGACGTTCCGATCGTCGGTGACGTCAAAGCAGTCATCACCGAACTGCTCGAGGTGCTTCGTCGTGAGAAGCTCGCGCTGGACCTGTCCGACTGGTGGAGCTACCTCGACGAGGTGCGCTCGACATACCCGCTGAGCTACGGGCCGCAGAGCGACGGCAGCCTGTCGCCGGAATACGTGATCGAGACGCTGGGCCGCATCGCCGGACCCGACGCGCTCTACGTCGCCGGCGTCGGCCAGCACCAGATGTGGGCCGCGCAGTTCGTGCAGTACGAGAAGCCGCGCACCTGGCTCAACTCCGGCGGCCTGGGAACCATGGGCTTTGCCATCCCCGCGGCGATGGGCGCCCAGATGGGCCGCCCCGATGCCGAGGTCTGGGCCATCGACGGCGACGGCTGTTTCCAGATGACCAATCAGGAACTTGCCACCTGTGCCATCGAAGGTCTGCCGATCAAGGTGGCGCTGATCAACAACGGCAATCTGGGCATGGTGCGGCAGTGGCAGACACTGTTCTACGAGGAGCGCTACTCCCAGACCGATCTGGCCACCCACTCACGGCGCATCCCCGACTTCGTGATGTTGGCTGAGGCGCTCGGCTGCGTCGGGCTGCGCTGCGAGCGTGAGGAAGACGTCGAAGACGTCATCAAGGCGGCGCGGGCGGTCACCGACCGGCCGGTGGTGATCGACTTCATCGTCGGAGCCGACGCCCAGGTGTGGCCCATGGTGGCTGCCGGCACCAGCAACGACGAGATCCAGGCCGCACGCGGCATCCGGCCGCTGTTCGATGACCAGAACAACGAGGGGCACGCGTGATGGCAACAGGATGGAAGACCCACACGCTCTCGGTGCTCGTCGAGGACAAACCCGGCGTCCTGGCCCGGGTGGCGGCGCTGTTCTCCCGGCGCGGCTTCAACATCGAGTCGCTGGCGGTCGGCGCTACCGAGACCAAGAACATGTCGCGGATGACCATCGTCGTCTCGGTGGAGGACACTCCGCTGGAGCAGATCACCAAGCAGCTCAACAAGCTGATCAACGTCATCAAGATCGTCGAGCAGGAGGAGGACAACTCCGTCTCCCGCGAGATCGCCCTGATCAAAGTCCGTGCCGACGCCAGCACTCGCGGACAGATCGTCGAGGCGGTGAACCTATTCCGTGCCAGGGTGATCGACGTGTCTCCGGAGTCGTTGATCGTCGAGGCCACCGGAACGCCGGCGAAGTTCGATGCGCTGCTGCGCGTGCTCGAGCCCTACGGCATTCGGGAGATCGTCCAGTCAGGTCTCGTATCGTTGTCTCGCGGTCCGCGCGGCATCGGCGCGGCCAAATAGCCCCAGCGAAGACATAGTTCCCCAACCAAGATAGTAAGGAAGCAACACAGTGGCAGTTGAGATGTTCTACGACGACGACGCCGACCTGTCGATCATCCAGGGCCGCAAGGTCGGCGTGATCGGCTACGGCAGCCAGGGGCACGCGCACTCGCTGAGCCTGCGCGACTCCGGCGTGCAGGTGAAGGTGGGCCTCAAGGAGGGCTCCAAGTCGCGCGAGAAGGCCACCGAGCAGGGCCTCGAGGTTGACACTCCCGCCGAGGTGGCCAAGTGGGCGGACGTGATCATGCTGCTCGCGCCCGACACCGCTCAGGCAGAGATCTTCGCCAACGACATCGAG
>NZ_JRMK01000078.1:0-20654 GCF_000972925.1 Mycobacterium sp. UM_Kg1
CAGGCCCAGTTCCCGTTCGCGCAACACGGTGTAGATGCGCGCGATCTGGTGGCGCACCGTGCGGAGCCGACGGTTGTTGGTGAGCTGCCCGGTCGCCATCTGGAAACGCAGGTTGAACAGCTCTTCTTTGGACTCGCGCAGCTGCTCGACGAGTTCGTCGGCGCTCAGCTCGCGCAGTTCGCCGGCGGTCACTCCCACTGCCATCAGAACTGCTCCTCTCGGGTGACGATGCGCGCCTTGATCGGCAGCTTGTGAATCGCCCGGGTCAGTGCGGCACGGGCGATGGCCTCGTTGGGGTAGCTCAGCTCGAACAGCACCCGACCCGGCTTGACGTTGGCGACCCACCACTCCGGCGAACCCTTACCGGAACCCATGCGGGTTTCGGCGGGCTTCTTGGTCAGCGGGCGGTCCGGGAAGATGTTGATCCACACCTTGCCGCCACGCTTGATGTGCCGGTTGATGGCGATACGCGCCGACTCGATCTGCCGGTTGGTGATGTAGGCGTGCTCCAGGGCCTGGATGCCGTACTCGCCGAACGTCACCGCGGTGCCGCCACTGGCGATACCGCGCTGCTTGGGGTGATGCTGCTTGCGGTGCTTGACCTTACGGGGAATCAACATGATTCAGCTCTCCGTGTTCTGCGTTTCCGCTGCGGCCGGAGCGGCCTCGGTGACCGTCTCGGCAGCAGCGGTGTTCTCGGTGCTCTCAGCGGCCCGCCCGGCGTCGGTGCTGGTCGCGGTGGTACCGGAGGCGCCGCTGCGGCGCGGGCGGGTGCCCGACGGCCGCTCCCGGCGGGGACGGTCGGCCGACGGCGCCGTGACGGACAGCTCGCGCTTGCCGCCGACGATGTCGCCCTTGTAGATCCAGACCTTCACGCCGATCCGGCCGAAGGTGGTCTTCGCCTCGTACAGCCCGTAGTCGATGTCGGCGCGCAGCGTGTGCAGCGGCACCCGGCCCTCACGGTAGAACTCCGAACGGCTCATCTCAGCGCCGCCGAGACGGCCCGAGCACTGCACCCGGATGCCCTTGACGTTGGGCTGGCGCATCGCCGACTGGATCGCCTTACGCATCGCGCGACGGAACGCCACGCGGTTGCTCAGCTGCTCTGCAACACCCTGGGCCACCAGCTGGGCCTGCGACTCGGGGTTCTTGACCTCGAGGATGTTCAGCTGCACCTGCTTGCCGGTCAGCTTCTCCAGGTCGGCGCGGATGCGGTCGGCCTCGGTGCCCCGACGGCCGATCACAATGCCCGGACGAGCGGTGTGGATGTCCACGCGAACCCGGTCCCGGGTCCGTTCAATCTCCACGTCGGCGATGCCGGCACGCTCGAGCCCGCTCGACAGCAGACGCCGGATCGCCACGTCTTCCTTGACGTAGTCCGCGTACTGCTTGTCGGCGTACCAGCGCGACTTCCAGTCGGTGGTGATGCCGAGCCGGAAACCGTGCGGATTGATCTTCTGGCCCATTACTCCGAGCCCTCCTTCGCGTCGGACGTCTCAGGCGCCTTCTTGGTTGCCGCCTTCTTGGCGGGCGCCTTCTTCGCCGCCGCTTTCTCCGTCGTCTTCTCGGCAGCCTTGGCTGCGGAAGCCTTCTTCGCCGGCGCCTTCTCGGCCGCCTTCGCCGTCGCCTTCTTGGCCGGCGCCTTGGCAGCCGCCTGACCGGCGGCGGCCTTGCTGGCCTGGGCACGACGCGCCCGGGCGGCACCGGCGGACTGCGCCGAACCACCGCCGGAGACCGGACGGCTCTCCACCACCACGGTGATGTGGCTGGTGCGCCGGCGGATCCGGTACGCACGCCCCTGGGCGCGCGGCTTGATCCGCTTGGCGGTCGGGCCCTCGTCGGCGTAGACCGTCGCCACCACCAGGGTGGCCGGGTCCAGTCCGTTGTTGTTCTCGGCGTTGGCCGCCGCGCTGGCGATGACCTTGGCCACCGGCAGGCTGGCTTGCTGCGGCGCCCAGCGCAGGATGTCCAGCGCCTCAGACACCGACTTACCGCGAACCAGGTTGATCACCCGGCGCGCTTTGCTGGCCGATACCCGCACGAAGCGGGCCTTGGCGACAGCAGACGGGAATTCAGTCGTAACACTCACCGGCGCTTAGCCTTCCGGTCGTCTTTGATGTGTCCCTTGAAGGTGCGCGTCGGAGCAAACTCGCCGAGCTTGTGCCCGACCATCGACTCGGTGACGAATACCGGAACATGCTTACGGCCGTCGTGTACGGCGAACGTGTGCCCGATGAAGTCCGGGATGATCGTCGACCGACGGGACCAGGTCTTGATGACCTGCTTGGTGTTCTTCTCGTTCTGGACGTCGACCTTCTTGAGCAGATGGTCGTCGACGAACGGACCCTTCTTAAGGCTACGTGGCATCGCTTTCCCTCCGATTCCTAGCGCTTCTTGCCGGTGCGCCGGCGTCGGACGATGAGCTTGTCGCTGGGCTTGTTCGGCCGGCGGGTGCGACCCTCCGGCTTACCCCATGGGCTGACCGGGTGCCGGCCGCCGGAGGTCTTGCCCTCACCACCACCGTGCGGGTGGTCCACCGGGTTCATGACCACACCACGGACGGTCGGGCGCTTGCCCTTCCACCGCATACGGCCGGCCTTACCCCAGTTGATGTTGGCCTGCTCGGCGTTGCCGACCTCGCCGACGGTGGCGCGGCAGCGCACGTCGACGCGGCGGATCTCACCGGAAGGCATACGCAGCGAGGCGTAGGCGCCTTCCTTACCCAGCAGCTGGATGCTGGACCCGGCCGACCGGGCCAGCTTGGCGCCACCGCCCGGGCGCAGCTCCACGGCGTGCACCAGCGTGCCGGCGGGGATGTTGCGCAGCGGCAGGTTGTTACCGGGCTTGATGTCGGCATTGGCGCCCGACTCGACCACGTCGCCCTGCGACAGACCCTGCGGCGCGATGATGTAGCGCTTCTCGCCGTCGAGGTAGTGCAGCAGTGCGATCCGCGCGGTGCGGTTCGGGTCGTACTCGATGTGGGCGACCTTGGCGTTGACGCCGTCCTTGTCGTGGCGACGGAAGTCGATCACGCGGTAGGCACGCTTGTGGCCACCACCCTTGTGACGGGTGGTGATCCGGCCGTGGGCGTTACGCCCACCGTGGCCGTGCAGCGGCCGGACCAGCGACTTCTCCGGGTGAGAGCGGGTGAGCTCAGCGAAATCGGAGACGCTGGCACCGCGACGACCGGGGGTCGTCGGCTTGTACTTGCGGATTCCCATGTCAGTTAGATCTCTCTCTCACTCCGGTCAGGCCGGCGCGGCGAACAGGTCGATCGGCTTGCTGCCGGGGGCCAGAGTCACAATGGCGCGCTTGGTGTCCTTGCGCTTGCCGTAGCCGTTCCGGGACCGCTTGCGCTTGCCCGGCCGGTTGGCGGTGTTCACCGACGAGACCTTGACCGCGAAGATCTTCTCGATCGCGATCTTGATCTGCGTCTTGTTCGAGTCCGGGTGCACCACGAAGGTGTACACGTTGTCCTCGATCAGCCCGTAGGACTTCTCGGAGATGACCGGCGCGAGGATGATGTCGCGGGGGTCGGTGATGGTCGCCATCAGGCCGAAACCTCCTGAGCGGTGTTAGCTGTGTTGGCAGCGATGTAGGCGTTGAGGGCCTCGACGCTGAACACCACATCGTCGGCACGCAGCACGTCGTGGGTGTTGAGCTGGTCCGGGGACAGGATGTGCACACCGGGCAGGTTGCGCACGCTGCGGGCGCCCGTCTCGTCGGCCCGGCCGATGACGACCAGCACCTGCTTGCGGTCGGTGAGCGAGCCCAGGAACGTCTTGGCGCTCTTGGTCGACGGGGTCTGGCCGCTGACCAGCTCGGTGACCGCGTGGATCCGGCCGTTGCGCGCCCGGTCGGACAACGCTCCGCGCAGGGCGGCGGCGATCATCTTCTTCGGGGTGCGCTGGCTGTAGTCGCGGGGCTTGGGCCCGTGCACCACACCACCGCCGGTGAACTGCGGCGCCCGGGTCGAGCCCTGGCGGGCACGGCCGGTTCCCTTCTGCCGGTAGGGCTTGCGGCCGCCGCCGCTGACCTCACCGCGGGTCTTGGTGGAGTGCGTACCCTGGCGGGCCGCAGCCAACTGAGCGATCACCACCTGGTGCATGAGCGCGATGTTGGCGGGAGCGTCGAACAGCTCGGGGGGCAGCTCGACCGAGCCGCTGGACTTGCCGTCCGGAGTCTTGACGTCAATCGTGATGCCGGCCATTACTTCTCACCCTTTTTGATCGCGCTGCGGACCAGAACCAGCCCACCGTTGCGGCCCGGAATGGCGCCTTTGATCAGCAGGACGCCGTTCTCGGCGTCCACCTTGTGCACCACCAGGTTCTGGGTGGTGACCCGGTCGTTGCCCATCCGTCCCGACATCCGGGTGCCCTTGAACACCCGGCCGGGGGTCGAGCAGCCACCGATCGAACCCGGCCGGCGGTGCACAGCCTGCGCGCCGTGACCGGCGCCCTGGCCGGCAAAGCCGTGCCGCTTCATGGTGCCGGCGTAACCCTTACCCTTGGAGGTTCCGGTGACGTCGACGTAGCTGCCGTCGCTGAAAATCTCGGCGGTCAGCTCCTGGCCGACCTCGTAGCCGGCAGCGGCCGCCTCGTCGTCGAGTCGCAACTCGGCCAGGTGCCGACGCGGGTTGACGCCCGCGGCGGTGTACTGGCCGGTCAGCGGCCGGTTGACCTTGCGAGGGCTGATCTCGCCGTAAGCGAGCTGCACGGCGCTGTAGCCGTCGCGCTCAGGGGTGCGGATGCGGGTGACCACATTCGGTCCGGCCTTGACGACCGTGACCGGCACGACCTTGTTGTTCTCGTCGAACACCTGCGTCATGCCCAGTTTGGTACCCAAAATACCTTTGCGTGCCATGGTTTCTTCCGAGCTCCTACTGGGATGCCTTATTGGATGTTGACGTCGACGCTGGCCGGCAGATCGATGCGCATCAGGGCGTCAACGGTCTTCGGCGTGGGATCGAGGATGTCGATCAACCGCTTGTGGGTGCGCATCTCGAAGTGCTCCCGCGAGTCCTTGTACTTGTGCGGGGACCGGATGACGCAATACACGTTCTTCTCGGTCGGCAGCGGCACCGGGCCGACTACGGACGCACCGGTACGGGTGACTGTCTCGACGATCTTGCGCGCCGAGGCGTCGATCGCCTCATGGTCGTAGGCCTTGAGCCTGATGCGGATCTTTTGTCCCGCCACGCTTCTGCTACCTCACTCCTGCAAAGGGGGCCCGGCTTTCGAACCCTTCGTGCCCCAGCTCGTCGGTATCTGCTCGAACCCGTGGGCCCGTTTCGACACTGCGCTGGGCGCTGCCGCCGCTGTTTACCTGTCCTGGTCCACCGGTCCCCGCGGTCGGGCGTGTCGCCCGGACGCGGCCTCGTGCACGGTGAAAAAGCTCCGTACGGCGAGAGTGGGACCGGATGCGCCCGGGTGGGCGCTGGTCGTATGCCCAGCCAGGAGCGATCCCGGCGCAGGCGAACCTGAATAGTATGCCCCAGATCGGTGCAGCGGCCAAATCCCCAGCGGTCGCGCTCCCGGCCCGGGTGGCCGACCACCGCCGAATGGCCCGCCCATCGATCTTACTTGCCGGTAAGGTAGGTCGGCGTGACCGGATCCAGCAGTACTTATCGGGCCTGGCAGCGGCTGGCGGGCGTCCCGGGCGGCAGCCGGATGTTCTCGGCCGCGGCGATGGCCCGGGTCCCCTATTTCGCCTCGGTGCTGCCCCACGTGGTCCGGATGGAACCCGGGCTGGCCGAGGTGCTGGTCCCGAAGTGGCCGTTCGTCCACAACCACCTGCGCACGGTGCACGCCATCGCGTCGTGCAATGCGGCCGAGGTGGCGATGGGGATGCTGATGGAGGCGACCGTTCCCACCAGTCACCGCTGGATCCCCAAGGCGATGAGCGTGAGCTATCTGGCCAAGGCGACGACGTCGTTGCGGGCCACGGCCCGGCTGGAGCCGCCCGACTTCGGCGCCATCACCGAAGGTACCGAGGTGGTGGTGCCGGTCACCATCACCGACAAGACCGGCGTCGAAGTGGTGCACGCCGACATCACCACCTGGGTGACGCCGGCCTGAGCGGGCGGGCCCGCACTCTCCCCCGCCGAGCGTGCACTCAGCCCGAGATTTCGGGCGATTTTTCGTCCTGAGTACACGTTCGGCGAAGGAACACTAGGTCAGTTGCGCACGCCCGCCCAGAAGTCGCACTGGTGCTCCGCGGCGTAGTCGGTGATCACCCGGCTGCCGTCGGTCCGCAGCGACATCCAGCGCCGCTGCGGCCCCGGTCCCACCACGGGCCAGTCGGGTTGCTCGACCGCGATCGGCGCCCCGGTCACCACAAACCCCGTCCAGTACTCGATCATCTGGTCGGACAGCCGGCGCTGGGCGGGATCCAGCGGAGGCGCCCCGCCGATGTCGAACAGATAGCGCATCTCCAGGGAGTGGGTGGCTCCAACCGGGAACGGCACCTGGTCATACAGGTCGGGGGCCGGAGCGTGCGGGTCGTCGAACTCGTAGCCGTAGACGGGGGCGCCGGCAGCCAGTCCGCCGGCCATCCGGTCGGCCAGGCAGGCGAAGATGTCGTCGGTCGCCGCGGCCGCGTAGGCCAGCGAGACGCTGCCGTCGTACCGGGCCGGCGGATAGTGCTGCGCCACCGCGGCGGCGTGGTCGGGGCCGAACGTGTCGTCCAGTTCGCCGGGGTATTCCTCAGCGGTGATCTCCCGGCCGACGCGCAGATACCGCAGCGCGACGAACATGGTGAACTCGTCGCGGTTGATGCCGAGCAGTACCGGTCTGCCCGCCGGGACGCCGTCATGCTGGGACTCCTGAAACACCCGCACCGGATCCTTGGGCAGCAGCTTGGTTCCGACCACCGGACCGCTGAGCTGATCGGTGCCGAACCGCGAGTACCACAGCGGCTTGGCCAGCCGGTCGGGCGGCAACGCCCGCAGGCACGACGCGATGTGCTCGTCGGGATAGTCATGGCCGCGGCCGTGCTCGCCACAGCCCAGGGATGCGGTGTACTCCCGGCTGATCTGCTGCGCCTGCGCCACCTCGACCTGAGCCTGACAGGGCCCACTCTGGATGATCGCCGCCCGGAACAGCCCGGCCGACTCCGGCGCGGCCAGGTGGTCGCAGACCGACATACCGCCGGCGGACTCACCGGCAATGGTCACCTTGTCCGGGTCGCCGCCGAACGCATCGATGTTGTCGCGAACCCAGCGCAGCGCCGCCTGCTGATCCGCCAGGCCGTAGTTGCCCGGGTCCCCCAGTGCCGGGTCGGCCAGGAAGCCGAGGGCACCCAACCGGTAGTTGACGGTGACGACCACGATGCGGCCCCGGACCGCGAGACGTTGCGCGTGATAGATGTCGCCGGCGCCCCGCATGAAGCTGCCGCCGTGAATCCAGACCATGACCGGCAGCGGCTCGGCCGCCGAACCGGTCGGCGTCCACACGTTCAGCGTCAGACAGTCCTCGCTGGTCGGGTCCGAGCCGCCGGCGTCCGGCTGGATGCACCAGGGTCCGCGCCGCACCGCTTCGCGCACCCCCGGCCAGGCGGGCATCGGCGCCGGCGGTTGCCAGCGCAGCGGACCGACCGGCGGCGCGGCGTACGGGACTCCTTGGAACAGGCGGTGATCCGGGCCGACGCTTCCTTTCAGCAGACCGGAGCCGATCCGCACCACGTCGGCGTTGAGCGCGACAGCACGAGGGCCCACGCCGGGCTCCGACGCCGCGCCGTCGGAACTCGCGCACCCCGCAACCAGCACCGCGGTGAGCGCCAGCACTCCGACGCCGGCCCGCGCCACCCGGCGACACGATCGGATCGACATGACCGAAGAGCCTAATCGGCCGGATCGTCGCAAAGCGGGTACACGACAGGCCACTATGCCCGACACTGGTGCGAACCTGACACCTGTCGAGAGTTGTGGACGAGGAGCTGGCTTGAGCACACCGACAATCGACCAGGCGGCGCAGGTGTTCGCCGACCCCAGCGCCTACGCCGACGACACTCGACTGCATGCCGCGCTGACCCACCTGCGCGCCCACGCACCGGTGTGCCGGGTCGACCGGCAGCCGTATCGCCCGTTCTGGGCGATCACCCGGCACGCCGACATCATGGAGATCGAGCGGGACAACGCGCTGTGGATCAACGAGCCGCGGCCGGTGTTGGTGCCCGCCGAGTCCGACGACCTGCATCGGTCCATGCTGGAGTCCGGGATGGGCCTGCGCACGCTGATCCACATGGACGACCCGCTGCACCAGAAGATGCGTTCTGTCGTCTCGGATTGGTTCCGCCCCAAGGCAATGCGCAATCTCAAGGACCGTATCGACGAACTCGCGCACCGCTACGTCGAGAAGATGGTCCAGCTGGGGGGCGAGTGCGACTTCGTCCAGGAGGTCGCGGTCAACTACCCACTGTTTGTGATCCTGTCACTGCTCGGCCTGCCCGAATCGGACTTTCCCCGCATGCTGCGCCTGACCCAGGAGCTGTTCGGCGGTGACGACGAGGAGTACCGCCGCGGCTTGACTCCCGAGGAGCAGCTGCCGGTGCTGCTCGACTTCTTCGCCTACTTCGGGGCGCTGACCGCCGAGCGGCGAGCCCGCCCGACCGAGGACCTGGCCTCCACGATCGCCAACGCGACCATCGACGGGGCGCCGCTGTCCGATGTGGACACCGCCTCCTACTACGTCATCATCGCCACCGCCGGCCACGACACCACCAGCGCGGCGATCAGCGGCGGCATGCAGGCACTGATCGAGCATCCCGAGCAGCGCGAGCGGCTGCGTGCCGACATGAACCTGATGCCGACCGCGGTCGAGGAGATCATTCGCTGGGTGACGCCGGTCAAGGAGTTCATGCGCACCGCGACCGCCGACACGCAGGTGCGCGGCGTGCCGATCGCCAAGGGAGAGTCGGTCTACCTGTCCTACGTCTCGGCCAACCGTGACGAGGACGTGTTCGCCGACCCGTTCGCCTTCGACGTCGGACGCGACCCGAACAAGCATCTGGCGTTCGGGCACGGCGTGCATTTCTGCGTGGGTTCCGCCCTGGCACGCATGGAGATCAGCAGCTTCTTCAGCGCCCTGCTGCCGCACCTGGAATCCGTCGAACTGGCCGGCGAGCCGCAGCTGGTGTCGACGACGTTCGTCGGCGGGCTCAAGCACCTGCCGATCCGCTATCGCATCCGGCCCTGACCACACAGCAGCGCAGCCGCCCGTTGAGCCAGCATCGCGATCGTCGCGTGCGGCCCGCGACTGGGGATCGTGGGCAGCGCAGATCCGTCGATAACCCATAGTCCGGCGATCCCCCGCACCCTGCACTGCGCGTCGAGCACCGCGGCCCGGTCGCCATCGCTGCCCATGGGCGCGCTGCCGCACAGGTGCTGCGAAGTCGACCAACGCGGCTCGGTGCCAGAAGTTGTGGCGCCCACGACAGCCCCGAGCAACTCCACCCCGCGGCGCAGCTCGGCAAGGTCTTGCGGCTCGGGGTCATAGCGGTGCTCGATGCGCGGGGCGACCTGCGGATCCGCCGACACCAGGCTGATCCGGCCGCGGGCGCGCGGGGTCATCAGCGCAACGCCGATCTGCGGCGGATCGACGGCGGCGACCTCACCGACCATGGTCGCGAAACCCGTGGTGTAGGGCCGGATTTCCAGGCCTTCATGGTGCAGCACGGCCTCGAGCACAGGGCGGCCCGGCGTGGCCGGCCACTCGGCTGAGACCAGCCACTCCGGGTGGTCCGCGCAGTGCGCACCCACCGGCAGTGCGGCTCTGACGGCAACCCCGGCGGCACGCAGCATCGCCTCCTCACCCACCCCGGACAGCATCAGCAGGTGCGCTGTGCCGATCGCTCCGGCGCACAGCACGATCCGATCCGCCGTCAGCCGCACCGGCCCCTGCTCCCCGATCGCCTCCACCGCCACGGCCCGGTCGCCCTCGAAGTCGACGCGCACCGCGCGGGTCTTCGTCAGGACGGTCAGGTTGGACCGGGACAGGGCCGGCCGCAGGTACGCCTCGCCCGGGCCGGTGCGCACCCCGTCGACGATGTTGAGCGGGACGGCGCCGACTCCCGGTCCCGTCGCCATCGTCGTGTCGTTGAGATCGTCGATCCAGCCGAAGCCCGCCCGCGTCACGGATTCGATGAATCGAGTTGTGCCAAAGCACATATCGCGAGTTCGCCGGACCGGAATCGGCCCGGAGTCACCGTGCGCCGGGCCGTGGAAGTCCAGGTCGGTCTCAACCGCCCGAAACGCCTCCAGCACCTCCGGCCAGGACCAGCCGGCGGGAAAGCCGGCGAAGTCCGCGGGCAGTCCGCGGCAGAAGTAGCCGCCGTTGACCGCACCGGAGCCTCCAAGCGTGGCACCGCGCACGATGGCCGCCGCGTGGTCGCCGGTCAGCTCGGCGTGGTAACGGCGCACCAGCGGGCTCGCCGGGCCGATCGGCAAGCGTGCGGCATCGACGGTCTGCGCCGCCAGAACCGGGTCGTCTAGCCCGGTTCCCGACTCCACGACCGTCACCGCGCATGTCGGATCCTCCGAGAGCAGTGCTGCGACAATGGATCCGGCGCTGCCCGCTCCCACCACCAGGGCGTCGCTGTGCGCCACCGGAACCGTCAAGCCCCTAACCCCGAATCTGCGGCTTGAGTGCGGCAAAGTTGCGCTCCCGCACCACACCGCCCCACAGGCCGGCACCGTAGGCGAGGTCGTCGAGCCGTTTGAGCAGCAGGTAGCCGAGCAGCCCCAGCGGCCGAGTGTCGTCCTCGCCGCGCGCGTGCCGCAGCCAATCCACCACTCCGTCGGAAACCGCCGCCACCACCAGCGCCCTGCGGCAACGCTGGGACACGCACGCGGCCAGCAGGGCCAGCGGCCAGTAGTGCCGGCACAGGGCTGAAGCGATCTGCAGCCCGGCACCGGCCAGTCCGCGCAATGTCACGATCAGCACATCGGCCGGCGCGGTGTCGGGGCCGCGCATGGACTTGGCGACCTTGCGTCCGGTCAGCGCAGCGATCGCCAGCGCGACCAGGTACCCCGCCGTCGAGCCGAGCGCCATCAGCACCCAGCCCGCCAGGGCCCATCCGGAGATCACCATGGGCGCGGTCTTGTCCGGATGCCGCGCCGACAGCGGAGCCGCCGATCCTCCATAGAATGCCTTGCGCGACACCCATTTCCGTACGTCGACCCGGTGGTCGTGGGCGACCTGCGCGATCGGCTCATAACGCAGCCGGCTGCCCGAGTCCACCAGGCGCCAGCACAGGTCGACGTCCTCGCCGGACCGCAGCGCCTCGTCGAAGCCGCCCAGGGCACGCAACGCCGAAACACGGCAGATGATGGCCGCACTGGGGACGTAGGCGACCTTGCTGTAGGGCACCACCGGAGCCTCACAGCCACCCAGATCCAGGGACGACCGGATGCCCTCGTAGCGCGCCAGCAGGTTTCCGGTGTCGGCCATCGCGACGATACGCGGGGCGACCAGGGCCACGGCGGGGTCGCAGAAGTGGCCCAGCAGCGCCTCCAACCAGCCCCGGCGCGGCACCACGTCTGAGTCCAGGAAGGCCACGAAATCCGTGGTGCAGACGCTCAGGCCGGTGTTGCGCGCCGCGGCCGGTCCCCGATTCTCCGGGTGGCGCACCACCTCCAGCGTGCAGTTGTGCGCGGCCGCCAGGTCCTCGCGGCGAACCGGAACTTGCGACCCGTCATCCACCACCACGACACGCAATCCACGCAACGCCGCAACCAGGCGCTGTAGACCGACGATGTTGTCCCGCAGCGGAATTACTACCGTGACATCGCGATACGATGGGCCGCCGGCCGGCCGCGGGTGGGCAACCGTGGCATCGAGCAGGGTCCGGGCCAGCTGAGCGCTGACGGCGTCGCGTACTTCGAGGCGGCCGTCGGACAGCATTCCCCGGGCGGCGGGCGCCAGCCTGAGCAGCCGGGTCGGCGAGCCGCCCAACAGCGTGGACCCGCGGCCCAGCACGCGCACTTTCCGATCGACCTGCACGGCGAAGCCGTCCGGGAGGCGATCCACGGTCATCGCAGCATCCCGTCCGGCCCGGGAGCCCAGCTCGTGACGGCGGCCAGCGCCGCGTCGGCCATCTCACCGAAGAACCGCCGTCCTTCGGCGGCGGTGGCGGTGGTCGGGTCGCCCAGCACCCCGACGGCGCTCACTGCGGCGACACCGCCGGCGCGCATGGCGGGCAACAGCTGCGCCAACGGCGCCGTGTTTCCTGACTGCGCGCGATCCAGCCGGACACTTTCCGGTGAAAGATGCAGCAACAGAGATGTTTCGGTGTGCCCGGCATGGGCGTCAGCGCCCGCCACGGCACACGGGACCCAGGCCACGTCGCGCGCCTCGGAGCGCAGCAGGCGCACCGCTTGGGCCATCGCGGACGTATTGCCGCCGTGGCCGTTGACGAAGACCACCCGCTGAGCCCAGCAGCACGCCGACCGGCCGTACTCGACCAACAGCCGGGTCAGTGTCTCGGTGCCGATCGAGATGGTTCCGGCAAAGCTCTGATGCTCACCACTGGCGCCGTAGGTGACGGCCGGCGCCACCACCCAGTTGCCCCCGCGGGCCGCCAGCTCATCGGCCAGCGCCTGGGCGATTCGGGTGTCGGTGTCCAGCGGCAGGTGCGGGCCGTGCTGTTCGGTCGATCCGACCGGAACCAGCAGCGTCGCGCCTGCGCCCGGCAGCTGGCGCTCCAGCAGGTTCTGCAGCTCGTTCCACGTAGAACCCCCGAGCTCGCGGCCGACCACCATCGCACGATGGTAAGCGAATTCACCTGTCGTACACCAGTTGTTGAAAAGTACGACTGGCGTAAATATTTCGTCCGGGCACCCGATCCGGCCACGCCTGATCACGTTCGTCCCGTTGGCCACGGGCGTATCAGCTGCCGAGGCTGATTTCGCAGGTGGACGACCCGGGCGGACTACCCGGCCTCAGCGGCCGGCACGCCGAGCGCACGGGCGAAACCAGCCGGAATCAGGATGTCCTCCGGCGACAGGTCGTGCACCGAGGCCCGGCCGAGCCCCATCAGGGCCGAGTCGATACCGCCCCGCAGGATGTCCAGGACGTTCTCCACGCCCGGCTGCCCGGCGGCGGCCAGACCCCACAGGTAGGCCCGGCCGATCATCACCGCACGCGCACCCAGCGCCACCGCCTTGACAACGTCGCTGCCCCGCCGGATACCGCCGTCGAGCAGCACCTCGATCTGGTCGCCGACCGCCTCGGCGATTGCCGGCAGGGCCCGGATCGCCGCGGGAGTGCCGTCCAGGTTGTTGCCACCGTGGTTGGAGACCGAGATCGCCGAAACACCGGCGTCGACAGCACGTTTGGCGTCGTCGACGCGCATCACGCCCTTGAGCATGAACGGCCCGCCCCACAGCTCCCGAACCCAGGCGATGTCTTCCCAGGTGGGCGGCGGGGTACCCATCCATTCTCCGTAAGCGGCAAAGAACGGCGGTCCGGACTCGCCGGGGCGCGCCTGGTTGGGCACCCGCAGCGTCGGAGGACGCAGGGTCTTGGCCCACCGCAGGAACCAGCCCGGCCTGGCAAGCGCCTCCGGCATCATCGTGATCATCGTCTTGAGATCCATCTTCTCGGGGATGGTGGGACTGCCCCAGTCCCGCCCGTGCGAGAAGCTCCAGTCGGTGGTCGCGATCAGACCGACCGCCCCGGCCGCCCGAGCCCGCTCCACCCGCTCGGCGATGGCATCGCGTCCCCCAAGCCAGTAGATCTGGAAGAAGGTCTTGGGATTGGCGGCGATCACCTCTTCCATCGGCTTGCTGGCGAACGACGACAGGCCCATCGCGGTGCCGCGGGCCGCCGCGGCTCGGGCGACAGCTACCTCGCCGGCCGGGTCGATCGCCTGAACGCCGGTGGGCGAAATCATGACCGGCATTGAGATCTCTTGGCCCATAACGGTGGTCGACAGTTCGCGATTGGCCGGCGCGCCCACCACATGGGGAGCGAAACCCAGCTCGCTGAAGGCCGCGACGTTGTCGCTGACCGTCAGACCTTTTTCGCTGGCCGAGATCAGCGAGGAGTACGCGGACTTGGGAAGCCGCTTCTTGGCTCTCTCCTGGGCGACGGCCACAGTTTCGAACCAGAGATTACGAGCCATGTTCAGATCGGACTTTCGTTGCAGAGGCGGGCCGGCGGGCGCATGGACAGCGTCAGCGGCACCACAGACGTGATCGGCTTACCGCGGGAGTGGTCCGCGGCGGGACGGGGCTTGGTGCGTTCGGCGGCCAGGGCGGGCCCGCCGTAGCCCTGCACACATTCGGGATCGGGGCCATCGAGCGGCAAGCCGGTGAAGAACTTGGCGGCCATGCACCCGCCCCGGCAGCTGTCGTAGTGCTCGCAACCACCGCAGGCACCCGCGGACTGCGGCTCCCGCAGCTCGCGAAACAGCGGAGCATTCTTCCAGACGTTGTCGAATCCGTTGTCGGCCAACACATTTCCGGCCAAAAAGCGGTCATGAATGGCAAACGGACATGCGTAGACGTCTCCGACGGGGTCGATGAGGCAGACCACCCGGCCGGCGCCGCACATGTTCAGCCCGGCAAGCGCACCGGGGGCCCCGAGCCCCGACAGGTGGAAGAAAGAGTCGCCGGTCAGCACGCGCTCCCCATTGGCGACCAGCCAGTCGTAGAGCGCCACCTGCTGCTGCGCGGTCGGGTGCAGCTCGTCCCACACGTCGGCTCCCCGCCCGGACGGCCGGAGCCGGGTGATCCGCAGGGTGGCCCCGTACCGGCTGGCCAGTGCGGCGAAGTCGTCGAGCTGGTCGATGTTGTGGCGGGTCGCGACGACGGAGATCTTGGCGTCGGAGAACCCGGCCGCAGCCAGGTTCTCCAACGCGCGGATCGCCATGTCGAAAGAGCCGGGCCCGCGGATGGGGTCGTTGACCTCCGCGGTCGCGCCGTCGAGGGAGATCTGGACGTCGACGTAGTCGCTGGCCGCCAGTTTGGCCGCCACCTCGGGCGTGATCCGCAGGCCGTTGGTGGAGAACTTCACGCCGACGTGATGCTCGGTGGCGTAGTCCACCAGCTCCCAGAAGTCTGCGCGCACAGTGGGTTCACCGCCGCCGATGTTGACGTAGAACACCTGCATGCGTTCCAGCTCGTCGATGATGTCCTTGCATTGTTGCGTGGACAGCTCGCGGGGATCGCGCTTGCCCGACGAAGACAGGCAGTGCACACACGCCAGGTTGCAGGCGTAGGTCAGTTCCCACGTCAGGCAGATCGGAGCGTCCAGTCCACGCTCGAATTGTTCGATCAGCCGGGGCACCGGTGCCACGGACGTCATTGGCCCTCCCTGGGCATCAGCATCTTCGAGTCCGCCAGCACGCGCAGCGCATGCAGATAGGGACCCTGGTCGGCGTCGTCGACTCCGGCTGCACGGCAGGCGGATCGGACATCGTCGTGGTCCGAAAGAGACCGCACCACCTCGACGATGGTGCGGTTCTTCAGAAACGACAACTTGCGAGTGCCGAAGTGGTACAGCAGGGCACCAAACGGCTCCGGACGCAGCGCCACCTGCGGGTGGAGCTGCCAGCCGCGGTCGGGGTCGAACACTGTTGCCTCCGAGGCCACGGCGACCTCCGGCATGGTCAGTAGACGCCGCACATGCCGTCGATGGACACCTCTTCGACCAGGGTCTCGGTGACGATCTCGGCGGCGGTGTCGTTCTGCAGGTTGCTGTCCATGACGCGAGCCTTTCTCCGGGGTTCGACAATGCACTGTCGTGTCGGTCACAATCTCGGGACAGAATATGGCATCGAGTGCCGTAAAGAAAGCGGGGCTGTCGGATGGGCGGTGCACTGGAGCCACACACCCGCGCCGGCCGGCGCCGGTCCACCACCCCGCACCACATCACCGACGTGGCGATCGACCTCTTCGCCGCGCACGGTTTCGGCGAGGTCAGCGTGGACGACGTGGCGCACGCCGCGGGTATCGGCCGCCGCACGCTGTTCCGGTACTACGCCTCCAAGAGCGCCATCCCGTGGGGCGACTTCGACGCGCACCTGCAGCAACTGCGCGCCCTGCTGGACGCCATCGAGCCGGCGGCGCCGCTGGGCGATGCGCTGCGCGCGGCACTGCTGGCGTTCAACACCTTTGACGAGAGCGAGACGGCGCGGCACCGGCGGCGCATGCGCGTGATCCTGCAGACCGACGAACTGCAGGCCTACTCGATGACGATGTATGCCGGCTGGCGCGCGGTCATCGCGGAGTTCGTGGCCCGCCGAGCCGGCCTGCACCCGGAGGACCTACGGCCGCAGACGGTGGCGTGGACCATGCTGGGCGTGGCGCTGAGCGCCTACGAGCGCTGGCTGGGCGACGAGACGCTGGTCTTGCCACTGGTCCTGGGCGACGCTTTCGACGCCATCCGCGGCGGCCTGGACTGATCCCTGCCCCTGCCCCTTCCCGGTACCGGCCTCAGCCCACGGCGGTGCGGTACGCGGCGACGACGGGCTCCAGTTCGTCGGGCGTGGCGCCGTGCAGGATCACCGCGTCGGCCCCGTAGTCGAACTCCCGGCGGATGCGCTCAGCGCAGCGGCTCGCCGGGCCGGTCGCCGCGGGCTCCAGCCATTCTTCGGGGATCAGCGTCGCAATGTGCTCGATCTGTGCGGCGGTGGCTTTGTGATCGATGCCGCCTGGGATCGACTGCACCACCGGATCGTCCCGGAAACGCTGCAGCACGGCCGGATCCCAGTCGTTGGTGCGCACCAGCAGGTCGCCGTAGCCCTGCAGGTAGGTCGCCAGGCGTGCCACGGTCTTGTGCAACCGCAGCTCTTCGGGCAGGTGATCGCCCACCGTGGCCAGACAGGACCAGACGCGGACCTGCGCCGGGTCGCGGCCCGCCCGCTCGGCGGCTTCTTTCACCGTCCGCACGCTGCGCTGCAGTGTCTGCGGGCTGAAGTAGGTGTGCAAGATGACGTCGTCGAACAGCGCTCCGCCCAGCGCCAGCGTCTTCGGTCCGAACGCCACCAGCGCCAGCCGGATGTCTTCACGGAAATCCGGGTCCAAGAACAGCACCGGGTAGCGCCCGATCGGCCCGTCGTGGTTGATGATCGTCTCGCCGTACCAGAGGCGTCGCATCACCTGCGCGAAGTCGGCCATCTGCGCGGTGGTGACGCTCGGGATCCCGAACGCGGCGTAGAGGGCGGCCACGCCGCGCCCGATGCCGAGGGTGAACCGCCCCCCGGACAACCGGTGCATGGTGGTGGCCCACGACGCAGTGATCAGCGGGTGGCGGGTGTTGTGGTTGGTTGCCGCGGTGGCTATCTGGGTCCGCTCGGTGACCGCGCATGCGGCGCCGACCAGCGATGCGGCCTCCTTGACGTTCCAGCGTTCGGAGATGAACGCAGTGCCCAGACCCAGCTCCTCGCCCCGGCGCGCCTGTCCCGGGAGCGCAGCCGGACCGTCGCCGCCGGCACCGGCCAACAGGTAGTAGCCCAGCTCACCGAGGACCCGCTCAGTCATTGGCCGCCTTCGCCGATAGAAGTATCGATGGGGTTACGGTACGGTATTCGGTTGACGCCGGGGAGAGGACGCGCCATGAAGGTTCCGTTCACCTGGAGGGTCACCGGTTGGTTCATGATCGGCTGGTCGGCGGAGTTCGCGACCGGGTGCACACGCGCCCTGCACTACTTCGGCGAGGACCTGGTCGCCTATCGCGACGATCACGGGCAGCTGCATGTCATGCAGGCGCACTGCAGACACATGGGCGCCCACCTCGGCCACGGCGGCACGGTGGTCGGCGACCGCGTGCAGTGTCCCTTCCACGGCTGGCAGTGGGGCCCCGACGGATGCAATGCCTATATCCCCTACCAGCCGGACCGGCCGAACAAGGCGTTACGCCTGCGGGTTTACCCGGTCCGCGAGCAGCACGGTTGCGTGTTCTTCTGGCACCATCCCGACGGCGCCGAACCCCACTGGGAGATGCCCGACATCTTCGGCAAATTTCCCCAATTCACCACCGGCCCGCAGGGCTACTACCGGGCCTACCCGGAACTCTCCCGACGCCTCGAGGGTGAACCGGTTCACCCGCAGATCGTCGCCGAGAACGCCGCTGACAGCGCACATTTCCAGTACGTGCACCACGCGACGGTGACGCCCAGGCTGCTTGAGTGGAAGATGGTCGATCAGGAGTGGCACTTCGTCGCCGGCTTTCCCGATGAGAGAGCCGGCGATCCGGAGCAGATGGCGTTGCGGTTCCACAGCCATCTTTTCGGGCTCGGCGGGGCGATCAGCATCTTCGAGGGTGTGCAGCAGCACCGGCTGATCTTCGCCTGCACCCCGGTGGACGAGGGCCGCTCGGATCTGTTCTATTCGATCTGGTGGCCGCGGATTGCCGGTGATGATTCCGACGCGCCGCCGGATGACGTGCGGGCGCGCGTGGAGAGGCAGTTCCTGACCACGGTCGAAGACGACCTGGGCATCTGGCGCTATCAGCGCTATATCGAGAATCCCGCACTGTCCAAGGTCGACGCGAAACCGTTTATGACCCTGCGGAAATGGGCGACGCAGTTCTACGATGCGCCGCCCGCCGAACTGAGCTGACCGCGGCTTTGCTGAGACCGCCGACGTGGCGGACCTGGCATGATGCGGTGGCAGGTGTCCCCGCCGAGTACGGTGCTGCCATCATCAACACCGAGTCCGTTGGCGACGATCACCACCACAGAGGAGCTGATGCACACGTGGCACCCCTGACCCAGTTCACCGTGCCCGAAGTCTTCGACGCGGTAGCCGCCGCGATCGGCGACCGCGACATGATTGTCCAGGGCGACCGGCGCTACAGCTACGCCCAGATCCTTGACCGGTCCAACCGCCTGGCGTCCTACCTGCACTCCCGCGGGCTGGGGTGTCACACGCCGCGCTCCGAACTGGGCCAGCACGAGGCGGGCCAAGACCTCCTGGGCATCTACGCCTACAACGGCAATGAGTTCGTCGAGACCCTGCTGGGCAGCTTCCGCGCCCGGGTGGCGCCGTTCAACGTCAACTACCGGTACGTGCGCAACGAGTTGTCGTACCTGCTCGCGGATTCGGGCGCCACCGCGCTGGTGTACCACGCCGCTTTCGCGCCCACCCTGGCCGAGGTGCTTCCCGAGTTGCCGCAACTCAAGGTGCTCATCCAGATCGCCGACGAGTCCGGCAACGCGCTGCTCGACGGAGCCGTCGACTACGAGTCGGTGCTCGCGCAAAGCTCGCCGCAGCCGCCCCCGGTGCAGCCCTGCGCCGATGACCTCTATGTGCTCTACACCGGCGGTACCACCGGCATGCCCAAGGGAGTGCTCTGGCGTCAGCACGACATCTTCATGGGGTCGTTCGGCGGCCGCAACCTGATGACGGCCGAAGAAGTCAGCTCCATCGACGACATCGTGGGGCCGGCCCGGGAAAACCCCGGCGTCAAGCTGATGATCCTGCCGCCGCTGATCCACGGTGCCGCGCAGTGGGCGGTGATGACCGCGATCAACACCGGCCAGACCCTGGTATTTCCGTCGGTGGTGGACCACTTCGACGCCGACGACGTGGTGCGCACGATCGAGCGGGAGAAGGTGCTGTCGGTGACCGTGGTCGGCGACGCGATGGCCAGGCCCCTGCTCGACGCGATCCGCAAGGGCACCGCCGATGTGTCGTCGTTGCTGGTGGTCGCCAACGGCGGGGCACTGCTGACGCCGTACGTCAAACAGCAGATCGTCGAGACCCTGCCCGGCGCCATGGTGATCGACGGGGTCGGATCTTCGGAGACCGGCGCCCAGATGCGTCATATGTCGACCTCGGGCGCGGTCGCCACCGGGACCTTCTCCGGCGGGCCGGACACCTGTGTGGTGGCCGAAGATCTCGGGCGGGTGCTCGAACCCGGCCACGAGGGCCTGGGCTGGCTCGGTCAGCGCGGCTACGTGCCGCTGGGGTACAAGGGCGACGCCGCCAAGACCGCGGCGACGTTCCCGGTGATCGATGGGGCGCGCTTCGCCGTTCCCGGCGACCGGGCGCGGCATCTGGAGGACGGATCGATCGAGCTGCTGGGCCGCGACTCGGTGACGATCAACTCCGGCGGGGAGAAGATCTTCGCCGAGGAGGTCGAAACGGCCCTGGCCTCCCACCCGGGCGTTGTCGACGTGGTGGTCGCGGGCCGGCCCAGCGAACGCTGGGGACAGGAGGTGGTGGCCGTGGTGGCCCTCGCCGAGGGTGCCGACGTCACCGCCGCCGAGCTCATCGAGCATGCCGGCAAGTCGCTGGCCCGCTACAAGCTGCCCAAGGCCGTCGCCTTCCGGCCGGCGATCGTGCGCAGCCCCGCCGGCAAGGCCGACTACCGTTGGGCGCGCGAACAGGCCGAGCAGGGCTGATACCTGCTCAGGCGCGTTTGATCCGGCGGCGAGTCCGATTGCGCGCCGAGCGCAACATCGCATCGGCGTAGTACCGCATCGCGGGCCGAAACGGCGGCGCCGCGCTGCCGGTCAGACTGAACGGCAGGTCGGATCCCACCACGGTCCGGTAGTGGCTGAACGCGTCGAAGCCCGCCTTGCCGTGGTAGGCGCCCATGCCGCTGCGCCCCACTCCGCCGAACGGCGCCCCGGAGGGGATCATCTGTGCGGCGAAGTCGTTGCGGGCCACCCCACCGCTTCGGGTACGCCGCTGTCTCTTATACACA
>NZ_JRMK01000079.1:0-20561 GCF_000972925.1 Mycobacterium sp. UM_Kg1
TGCCCGAGCCCGAGACGCTGCATCGCGGGATCCGGCGGCTGGAGTCGGGCTGCTACGCCCGTATTCGGCCCGGCGACGCGCCGCAGACCACCCGCTACTTCCGGCCGCGGTTCGACGCCACGCCGATCACCCGCGACACCGAGCAGGCGCGCTACGACGAGATCACCGCGGTGCTCGAGGACTCGGTGGCCAAGCACATGCGCGCCGACGTCACCGTGGGCGCGTTCCTGTCCGGCGGCATCGACTCGACCGCGATCGCCGCGCTGGCGATGCGGCACAACCCCAAGCTGATCACCTTCACCACCGGGTTCGAGCGAGAAGGGTTCTCCGAGATCGACGTGGCCGCGGCGTCCGCCGAGGCGATCGGCGCCCGCCACGTGGTCAAGGTGGTCAGCCCGGCCGAGTTCGTGGCCGCGCTGCCCGAGATCGTGTGGTACCTCGACGACCCGGTCGCCGACCCGGCGCTGGTGCCGCTGTACTTCATCGCCGCCGAGGCCCGCAAACACGTCAAGGTGGTGCTCTCCGGCGAGGGCGCCGACGAGTTGTTCGGCGGGTACACGATCTACCGCGAGCCGCTGTCCCTGCGCCCGTTCGACTACCTGCCCGCACCGGTGCGCCGGTCGCTGGGCCGCGCGTCGCGACCGCTGCCCGAGGGGATGCGCGGTAAGAGCCTGCTGCACCGCGGCTCGCTGACGCTCGAGGAGCGCTACTACGGCAACGCGCGCAGTTTCTCCGACGAGCAACTCCGGGCCGTATTGCCGGGCTTTCGCCCCGACTGGACCCATACCGACGTGACCGCGCCGGTGTACGCCGAATCGGTCGGCTGGGACCCGGTGGCCCGCATGCAGCACCTCGACCTGTTCACCTGGCTGCGCGGCGACATCCTGGTCAAAGCCGACAAGATGACGATGGCCAACTCCCTGGAGCTGCGGGTGCCGTTCCTGGACCCCGAGGTCTTCGCGGTGGCATCCCGGCTTCCGGTGTCGGCCAAGATCACCCGCACCACCACCAAGTACGCGCTGCGGCGGGCGCTGGAGCCGATCATTCCCGCGCATGTGCTGCACCGGCCCAAGCTGGGCTTCCCGGTGCCGTTGCGGCACTGGCTGCGGGCCGGTGAGCTGGTGGAGTGGGCGTACGCGATGGTGGACGCCACCGGCGCCGATCACCTGGTCGATGTGGCCGCGGTGCGTTCGATGCTCGACGAACACCGCACCGGCGCCGCCGATCACAGCCGCCGGTTGTGGACCGTGCTGATCTTCATGCTCTGGCACGCCATCTTCGTCGAGCACAGCGTGGTGCCCGACATCAAGGAGCCGGAATACCCGGTGCGGCTCTAGCTAGCGGCCGGCCGGGCGCCCGTTCACTCTGCGCCCACCAGGGCACCTACTCGCACTTGTGCCTGGTGAGCGCAGCGTCAACGTGGATTACTTGAGCGCGGCGTCGATCTCGGCCGCGGCGGCGTCGCCGTAGGCGTCTGCCAGCCGGCTCACCGCGGTGGCGCGGTCCCACGTCCACTCCTGGGTCCCGGTGGACTCCAGCACCAGCACCGCCACCAGCGAACCGAGCTGCGCGGACCGCTCCAGGTTCAGCCCCGCGCTGCGACCGGTCAGGAAACCGGCGCGGAAGGCGTCGCCGACGCCGGTCGGGTCGGTCTGGGACTTCTCCGGCACCACACCGACGTGCACGCGGGAGCCGTCCGGGGAGACGATGTCGACACCGTCGCCACCCAGGGTGGTCACCCGCAGGCCGACCTGCTTCATGACGTCGGCCTCGGTCCAGCCGGTCTTGGACAGCAGCAGGTCCCACTCGTAGTCGTTGGTGAACAGGTAGGTGGCGCCGTCGATGAGCTTGCGGATCTCCTCGCCGGTCAGCCGCGCCAACTGCTGCGACGGGTCGGCGGCGAACGCCAGGCCCAGCTTGCGGCACTCCTCGGTGTGCAAGAACATCGCCTCGGGGTCATTGGCCCCGACGATCACCAGCTCCGGCTTCCCGGCGGCCTCGACCAGCTCGGCCAGCGAGATGTTACGGGCCTCCGACATCGCGCCCGGGTAGAACGACGCGATCTGGGCCATGTCGACGTCGGTGGTGCACACGAACCGGGCGGTGTGCGCGGTCGTCGAGGTCAGCACGTGGTCGCAGTTGACGCCGTGCGACACCAGCCACTGCCGGTAGTCGGCGAAGTCGGCGCCCGCGGCGCCCACCAGCGCGGCGTCTCCGCCGAGCACACCGATGGCGAAGGCGATGTTGCCGGCCACGCCGCCGCGATGCACCACCAGGTCATCGACCAGGAAGCTCAGCGAGACCTTCTGCAGGTGATCGGCCAGCAGTTGTTCGGAGAACCGACCCGGAAAGCGCATCAGATGGTCGGTCGCGATCGAACCGGTCACCGCAATCGTCACTGAACTATCCCCCTCGTTTCGTCACCATGGGCCTGGATGTGGGTACCCACGGTAGCGGTCCGGTGTCACCGGCTCGCCGCCGGGCAGCTACCGGCCGCCGACGCTGAGGTTCTGACAGCCCGATTGCGGCGAGCCGCCGCACCCGGACTGCTATCGCCCGTCAGGTGCTCAGTTGAACGAGTCGCCGCACGAGCAGGAGCCGCCGGCGTTGGGGTTCTCGATGGTGAAGCCCTGCTTGTCGATCTGGTCGGCGTAGCCGATCTCCGCACCCTGCAGGTACGGCGCGCTCATCCGGTCCACAGTGAGCGTCACGCCGTTGAACTCCGCGACCAGGTCACCGTCGAGGGTGCGGTCGTCGAAGAACAGGTTGTAGCGCAGGCCCGCGCAGCCGCCCGGCTGGACCGAGATCCGCAGGGTCAGGTCGTCACGGCCCTCCTGCTCCAGCAGCGCCTTGACCTTGGCCGCGGCCTCATCGGTCAAAACGACTCCGTGAGACTCGGTGGTCGACTGATCTTGAACAGTCATTGCGTCTCCCTACTGCGATTGTCATGGGGGCGGGCCCCACCCCGACGCCCGGAGTTCAAGCCCACTTCAGCAACGATACCCTGCGCCAACGTGTTCCCTACCGACGCGGCGAGCCGGGCGGATTCTGCCCACGATCGCCGAACTGGGCTGCGGTGGCCGCACTCAGACCGATCAGCTGATTCGCCGCGTCGGCCAGCGCCAGCGGCACCGAACCGGCGTACTCGGCGATCGCCCGGGCCGTCGCCACGCCGGCGCGCCGCCACGCCGGTTCGTCCAGGGCGACCTGACCGGCCAGCACCAGCACCGGAATGGCCCGCGCTCGCGCCGCGGTCGCCAGGGCGCCGACCACCTTTCCGTTCAGCGACGACTCGTCGAGGCGCCCCTCGCCGGTCACCAGGACGTCGGTGTCGGCGAGCGCGGCCGCCAGGCCGGTGTGCCGCGCCACGATCTGCGCACCGGATTCGACGGTGCCGCTCAGCGCGAGCAGCGCCGCACCGATCCCCCCGGCCGCACCCGCACCCGGCGCCGCGCTGACCGGCCATCCGGCGGCGGCGTCCAGCTCGGGTGCCCAGGCGGCAAGCCGGCGCTCCAGGACGGCCACGGTGGCCGGGTCGGCGCCCTTCTGCGGCCCGAACACCCGGGCACAACCCCGGGGACCCAGCAGCGGGTGCTCGACGTCGCAGGCGGCGACCAGCTCGATGCCGGCCAGCCGCCGTCGACCGGCGCTCAGGCCGCCCAGTTCCTCGACCATGCCGCGACCGCCGTCGGTGCAGGCACTCCCGCCGAGCCCGACCACGACCCGCTGCGCCCCGGCGGCCAGCGCCGCGGCGACGAGCTGCCCGACTCCGCGACTGTGGGCCGCCAGCGCCGTCTGCGGCGATGCGGGTTCGCCCAGCCGGGCCAGCCCGCAAGCCTGGGCACACTCCAGGTAGGCGGTGCCGGTTTCGGCGGCCCAGACCCATTCCACGTCGAGGCGCTGCGCCAGCGGCCCGCTGACCCGCGACCGGCGCACCGTGCCCACCGTGGCGGCCAGCACCTCGACGAAGCCGGGGCCGCCGTCGGACTGCGGTGCGATCACCAGCCGGTCCTGGGGGCGGCTGCGACACCAGCCGGTCGCTATGGCGGCGGCCGCCTGCCGGGCCGTCAGACTGTCGCCGTAGCAGTCCGGTGCGATCAGGACCCGCAGCGACGTTCCACCGGCCGCGCCGCCGGGATCCGGGTGATCACCCATCAGCGCAGGCTATAAAGCCGGACGGACGGCGGCGAAGGCCGGGCGGGCCGGACAAGTAATCTGGCGGGCGTGAAAGTGCCGGGGCGCAGAAAAGACGAGGCTCAGTCCGCTGAGTCCGCGGTCTCCGCCGTCTCTCTCGACGGCGCCGGGACGGCGGACTCCGCCCGTGGCGGCGGCACCGCCCCCAAGGGCCGGCCTACCCCCAAGCGCAGCTCCGGAAAGCGGCGCGGTCCGGTGGCACCGGCTCCGATGACCGCCGCGGAGGCCCGGGCCCGGCGCAAGTCGCTGGCCGGCCCGAAGCTGAGCAAAGAGGAACGCCGGATCGCCAAGGCAGAGCGCCGGGAGCGCATGGCCGAACGGCGGGAGCGGATGCTGGCCGGCGACGAGTCGGCACTGCTGGAACGCGACCGGGGCCCGGTGCGCCGCTACGCTCGCGACATCGTCGACTCCCGCTACAACTTGCTGGGCCTGTTCATGCCGGTGGCGCTGGGGCTGATGTTCATCATGATGGCTCTGCCGCAGGTGCAGTACTACATCTCGCCGGCGATGATGCTGTTGATGCTCCTGATGGCGCTCGACGGTGTGCTGGTGGCCCGCAAGGTCGGCCGCCTGGTCGACGAAAAGTTCCCGGACAACACCGAAAGCCGTTGGCGGCTGGGGCTCTACGCCGCAGGCCGTGCGTCGACGGTGCGTCGCATGCGGGCCCCGCGCCCGCAGGTGCGGCGCGGCGAACGCCTCACCTAGAGCGCTGCCCGGCCACCGACAGCGATGGATTTCCCCCCGGTCAGCCCGCCCGATGCCGCGGCGGCGACCGCCGCCCGCGCCCGGCAGAACTCGCTGACCAAGCCACCGGGTTCGCTGGGGCGCCTGGAGGCGCTGGCGGTCTGGGTGGCGGCCTGCCAGGGGCAGTGCCCGCCGCGACAGTTCGAACGCGTCCGCATCGTGGTGTTCGCCGGCGATCACGGCGTGACGCGCGGACGGGTGTCGGCCTATCCCCCGGAGGTGACGGCACAGATGGTCGCCAACATCGACCGTGGCGGGGCGGCCGTCAACGCGCTGGCCGCCGTCGGCGGGGCCGGGGTGCGCGTGGTGGACATGGCCGTCGCGGGGCCGATCCCCGGTGACCCGGACGGGACACTGAGCGCCTACCGGGTGCGCCGCGGCAGCGGCGACATCACCTGCGAGGACGCCCTGACCCACGACGAGGTGCTTGCCGCGCTCGAGGCGGGCCGGCGGATTGCCGACGAGGAGGTCGACAGCGGGGCCGACCTGCTGATACCCGGCGACATGGGAATCGGAAACACCACCGTCGCAACGACATTGGTCGCCGCGCTGACCGGCGCCGAGCCCGCTGAGGCGGTCGGGCACGGGACCGGGATCGATGATGCCGGCTGGGCCCGCAAGACCGCGGCGGTGCGCGACGCGCTGTTCCGGTCGCGCCCGCAGCACGCGGACCCGATCGGACTGCTGCGCTGCTGCGGCGGCGCCGACTTGGCGGCGCTGGCCGGCTTCTGCGCCCAGGCAGCGGTGCGCCGCACCCCGGTGCTGCTCGACGGCCTGGCTTCCACGGCCGCTGCCCTGGTGGCCGATCGGCTGGCCCCCGGCGCCCGGGCCTGGTGGCAGGCCGGTCACCGCTCCCCCGAGCCGGCACACGCGCTGGCGTGCGCCGCACTGGGCACCGAACCGATCCTCGACCTGCAGATGCGGCTGGGCGAGGGCACCGGCGCCGCGGTTGCCCTCCCGGTGCTGCGCGCCGCGGTTTCGGCGTTGGCGTCGATGTCCACTTTCACCGAGGCGGGGGTGTCCGGACCGGCCGACGGGGCGTCCGGGTGATCCGGTCGCTGGCCGCCGCGGCGGGATTCGGCACGGCGCTGCGGCTCCCCGGGGCCATGACCGGCCCGCCGGGCCGTGGCGCGCTGACGGCGTTGCCGGTGATCGGCGCCGCGCTGGGGGCGCTGGCGGCGGGCGTGGTGTGGGCCGGCGGGCTGGCCTTCGGACCGGGCAGCCCGGTGACGGGGCTGCTGGCGGTGGCGGCGCTGCTGGCCGCCACCCGGGGCCTGCACATCGACGGGGTGGCCGACACCGCCGACGGATTGGGTTGCTACCGGCCTGCCGCGCAGGCGCTACAGGTGATGCGCGAAGGTGCGACCGGCCCGTTCGGGGTGGTTGCCGTGGTGCTGGTGATCGGATTGCAGGCGACGGCGTTCCCGCTGCTGGGCGCCGGGCAGATCGTGCTCGCGGTGTGCGCGGGCCGGGTGGCCGCCGTGCTGGCCTGCCGGCGTTCGGTGCCCGCGGCCGAGGGCAGCGTGCTCGGCGCGACGGTGGCCGGCAGCCAGCCGTTGCCGGTGGCGGCAGCCTGGGTTGCGGCGCTGATCGCGGCGGCGGTCCCCGCCGGTGCGCAGCCGTGGCATGGGCCGGTAGCCGTGACCCTGGCCCTGGGCTGTTCGATCGCCCTGGTCCGGCACTGCGTGCGCCGTTTCGGCGGGATCACCGGCGATGTGCTGGGCGCGGTCGTGGAGGGGGCCACCGCGGTAGCCGCGGTGACGATGGCCGCACTCTGACGGCTCCGGCCCAGCCTGCCGCATTTTCCGAAACTGTCCGGCCTGGCGGATTATTCTCCGATTGAGTGGTTCCCCGACCCGCTATTGCGTGTATTGTGGAACGAACGTTAACATGCACCGTTAACACAAGGGGGAGATCAGATGGGGCGTCATCACAACTACAGCAAGCGAAGCCGTGAATCACGTAAGGCGATGATCGACGGCCCCTTCGATGACTGGGATGACGCCACCTACTGGCACGAGATGGCCGAGGATCTGCCTCCGCTGGCCGATCGCGTCGGCGGCCCCCCCGACCTGCGCCGCTGACCACCCCGCGTTTTCCGCCGCGATGCCGTCGCTCGCGGCACCGGAGCGCGCCAGCGGCCACCTCGTGCGTCCGCGCTGGTGATCCAGCCCAAACTGCAGTAGTGCACTACTGCATCCGCATCCTGTGAACGACCATAGCGTCGGCGCTGATCAGACGGTCAGAATCATGAGGAGCGGATCATGGACCTTCAGCGACTTCATCGGCGGCGCACCAACCAACCCACCCTCTTCAACCACCCCCGCCGCTCCACCAGGCTGCTGGGGCTGGGCGGCACGGCCGGCGCCTTCATGGCGTTCGGCATGTGCCCACTGGCCGGCGCACCGGCCCAGGCCGATCCGTTCGATTGGATCGTCGACATAGTCGACCCGGCCTCCTGGTCGTGGCTGGCCGGGGAGAACACCGCCGGGCTCGAAACAGCAGACTGGGGCAGCTTCTTGAGCAGCTTCAGCGGCCCCGACAGCGCGCTCGGCCCGGCTGCCGCGGGCGACCCCACCCTGGCAGAGCTTTTCGAGACCTGGGTCTATGCCCCGCTGTACCAAGCCGGCCAGGACTGGCTGGCCACCCCGTCGGGCATCGCGATCAGCGGCTGGATCAATGACACCTTCGGCAACGGCCAACTGCTGATCGGCAACGGCGCCGACGGCATCGACGGCGGCACCAACGAGCAGGCCATGGGCGGCGCCGGCGGACTGTGGTTCGGCGACGGCGGCGACGGCGGCACCGCTGTCGGCGGCTGGGGCGGCGCCGGCGGCAACGCCGGATTCTTCGGCAACGGCGGCGACGGCGGCCGCGGCGGCGGATTCGGCTCCGGCAACTATCCCGGCGACGGCGGGGACGGCGGCAACGGCGGGACCTTCATGGGCCACGGTGGCGACGGCGGCGACGGCGGCGACGGCGCCAACGGCTTCAACGGCGCCTCTGGCGGCGACGGCGGCGATGCGGTGAGCTGGCTGTTCGGCAACGGCGGAACCGGCGGGCACGGCGGGGACGGCGGCAACGGCGCGGCCGGCGCAGTGGGCGGTGACGGCTGGTACGGCGGAAACGGAGGGACGACCTTCGCGCTCTTCGGTGACGGTGGCATCGGCGGAGCCGGCGGCAACGGCGGCGACGGCGGGTCCGCGGGCGCCGCCGGCAACGGCGGTGACGGCGGCTATGGCGGTCTCGGTGGCAACGGCGGCAGCGGCGGCAACGGCGGCACCACCTCCGGACACGGCGGCTCTGGCGGAGTCGGCTGGCAAGGGGGGCAAAGCGGGACCGGCCCCGATGGCAGATATTCCGGCACCGGCGGCGCCGGCGGCAACGGCGGCAATGGCGGAGACGCCTACGCCGCCGGCTACTCCGCAGGCCGCGGTAACGGGGGCGCATGGGGCGGCGCCGGTGAGTTCGGCGGCGCGGGCGGCGACGGGGGCGCAGGCGGCAACGGCAGCGGCGGTGCGATCGGTGCCGCCGGCGGCGCCGGTGGGCCATCGGGGTTCGGCACCGCAGGCACCGGCGCAGGCGGCAACGGTGGTCGCGGCGGCGCCGACAGCGGCGGCGTGGGCGGTGTGGGCGGCATCGGTGCCGCCGCCGCCTTGGGCGCCACCGCTGGTGGTGGCGGCGGCGGCGGGGGCGGCGCTGGCAGTGCTGGCGGCACCGGCGGCGCGGGCGGTACAGGCGGTGTCGGTGGCACCGGCAGCGGCCTCGACACCTTCGGCCGCATCGCCGGGGTGGGCGGCACCGGCGGGACTGGTGGCGAGGGCGGCCGCGGCATCGGAAGCGGCAGCACCGGCGGCGTCGGTGGGGCCGGTGGTTCCGGCGGGGACGGCACGGGAATCCGCACCCTTGGAGGCGGCTTCGGGAAGGGGGGTCACGGCGGGACCGGGGGCGCCGGCGGCATGGCCTTCAACGGCGGCACCGGTGGAAATGGCGGCGTCGGCGGCGCGGGCGGCGACGCCACGGCTGGAAGTACCACCGTGCTCGGGCAAGGCGCCCACGGCGGCGGTGGCGGGACCGGCGGCGTCGGCGGCACCGCTGACGGCTTGGTCGACGCGGGAGCCGACGGCTACAACGATGTCACCGGCGGTGTGGGTGGCGACGGCGGCGCCGGCGGCAATGCGACCACCGCGGTCCAGGGCACCGCCACGGGCGGCTGGGGGGGAACCGGCGGGGCCGGCGGTGTCGCTCATCCGGGCGCCAGCGGAGCCGGCGGTGTGGGCGGTGCCGGCGGCAGCACCACCGACGGCGCCGGTGCCTCAGGCGGTAATGGTGGTCTGGGCGGCGCCGACGGAACGCCCGGCTCACCGGGCGTTCCGGGTTAGTCCAGCCGGGCCATCCACCCGTGGGTGTCGGCGAAGGTGCCGCGCTGGATTCCGGTCAGGGTGTCGCGCAACGCCATGGTGACCTCACCGGGCTGACCGTCGGCGATGGTGAACTCGCCGTCCGCGGACTTGACGTGCGACACGGGCGTGATGACCGCGGCCGTCCCGCAGGCGAACACCTCGGTGATCTCCCCCGATGCGGCCTTCTTCTGCCATTCGCTGACGTCGATCTTGCGCTCTTCGACGCTGAAGCCGGCATCGGTGGCCAACTGCAGCAAGGAGTCCCGGGTGATGCCGGGCAGCAGCGAGCCGGACAGCTCGGGCGTCACCAGCCGCGCCGAGCCACCGGTGCCGAACACGAAGAACAGGTTCATGCCACCCATCTCTTCGACGTAGCGCCGCTCGGCGGCATCGAGCCACACCACCTGGTCGCAGCCATGTTCGGCGGCCTGGGCCTGGGCGACCAGCGACGCCGCATAGTTGCCCCCGAACTTCGCGGCGCCGGTCCCGCCCGGGCAGGCCCGCACGTACTCGGTGGACAACCACACGCTGACCGGCTTGATCCCGCCCTTGAAATACGCCCCGGCCGGCGAGGCCATCACCAGGCAGCGGTACTCGTTTGACGGGCGCACTCCCAGCCCGGGCTCGGTGGCGAAGACGAACGGGCGCAGGTACAGCGACTCCTCACCGCCGGCAGCCGGCACCCAGGCCGCGTCCACCGCGATCAGCTGCCGCAGCGACTCGATGAACAGCTCGTCGGGCAGCTCCGGGATGGCCAGCCGCCGCGACGACGCCCGCATCCGGGCGGCGTTGGCCTCGGGCCGGAACGAGACGATCGATCCGTCGGTCCACCGGTAGGCCTTGAGCCCTTCGAACACTTCCTGTGCGTAGTGCAAAACGATGGCCGACGGGTCCAATTCGATGGGTCCGTAGGGAATGACCCGCGCATTGTGCCAACCTGCGTCCGCGGTGTAGTCGATCGACACCATGTGATCGGTGTGGTACTTGCCGAAACCCGGCTCAGTCAAAATGGATTCGCGCACCTCGTCGGGCGTCGGGTTGGTGGTGACCGACACGTGGAAGTCGAGGAGGCTGCTCGTCATGCAGCGATTGTATAACCGGTGCGCTAGCGGGTTTTTGCTGTGACGAACGGCGGGGTCACCACCTCGCACTCGACCGCACGGCCCCGCACGTCGACGGCGAGCTGCGCGCCGTCCGCCACGCCCGCGTCGACGTCGATCAGCGCCAGCGCGATACCGGTCTTGAGCGTCGGCGAGAACGTGCCCGAGGTGGTGACCCCCACCCGGCGGTCACCGTCGAGCACCGCCAAGTCGGCACGCAACACCCCGCGGCCGGTGGCGCGCAGCCCCCGCAACAGCCGCGTGGGACCGGCCGCCTTCTCGGCCAGCAGCGCGTCGCGGCCCAGGAAGGATTCCTTCTTCCAGCCGATCGCCCAGCCGCAGCGGGCCTGCAGCGGAGAAATGGTCGGCGACAGTTCGTGACCGTGCAGCGGGTAACCCATCTCGGTGCGCAGCGTGTCGCGGGCGCCCAGGCCCGCAAGCTCACCGCCGGCCTCCGCCACGGCGGCCACCAGCGCGTCGAACACCACCTCCGCGGAATCCCACTCCGGCAGCAGCTCGAAGCCGTGTTCGCCGGTGTAGCCCGACCGGCACACCCGGACTGCCACCCCGGCGAAGTCCGCGTCGGCGAACGCCATGTAGTCCATCTCGGTGGGCAGCCCGAGCCCGGCCACCACCTCGGCCGATCGCGGGCCCTGCACCGCCAGCACCGCCCGCGAGCGGTGCTCGTCGGTGATCGTCACCCCGGCCGGCGCCACCTCCTGCAGAACCGAGACCACCGCCGCGGTGTTGGCGGCGTTGGGCACCAGGAAGATCTCGTCGTCGGCGACGTAGTAGGCGATCAGGTCATCGATGACGCCGCCGGATTCGTTGCAGCACAACGTGTATTGCGCCTGCCCCGGGGAGATCCGGCCGAGGTCGTTGGTCAGCGTGGCGTTGACGAACGCGGCCGCTCCCGCACCCCGCACGGTCGCCTTACCGAGGTGACTGACATCGAACAGGCCCACGGTGTTGCGGGTCGCGTTGTGCTCGGCGACGGTACCGGCGTAGGACACCGGCATCAGCCAGCCGCCGAACTCGGCGAAGCTGGCGCCCAGGGCGCGGTGCCGGTCTTCCAGGGGTCCGTGTTGCAGTTCGCTCACGACGAACCAGCCTAGTGGGCACACTTAAATGGTGGATTGGGATGCGCTCGAAGCCGCCGGCATCGCCGATGCCAGGGCCCGCGCCGGCCTCATCGAATACCTCGACGGTCTGGGGTTCACCGCCGAGGAGATGGTGGCGGCCGAGCGCCAGGGCAGGCTGTTCGGCCTGGCCGGCGACGCCGTGGGCCGCTCGGGTCCCCCGATCCACACCCTGCGGACGGCCGCCGAGGCCCTCGACGTGCCGGTGGACGAGGTGGCCCAGGCCTGGCGGATGCTCGGGCTCACCGTCCCCAGCCCGGACACCGCCGCGCTGAGCCAGGCCGACGTCGACGCCCTGGCCACCTGGCGCCAGATGCGGTCCTTTCTCGGCGAGCCCGTGGACGGCTTCCTGCGGGTGTTGGGGGCCACGATGGCGCGGCTGGCCGAGGCCGAGTCGTCGATGATCCGGCTCAGCGAACCCGACATGTGGCTCGGTCACACCCGCGACGAGCTGCGCACCGCCCGGGCCTGGCGCTCGGTCGCGGAGTACATCCCGCGCATCGGCGCCATGATCGACGCCGTGCACCGCCAGCACCAGGTCACCCTTCGCACCTTCCTGGAGGGCCTGTCCGGCGGGCCGACGATGGGCCTGATGTGCGGCGTGGGGTTCGCCGACCTGACCGGCTTCACCGCCCTGACCAGGGTGCTCAGCTCCACCGACCTGGCCGAGCTGCTGACCGATTTCACCGCCACCGTCGCCGACGTGGTGCACCGCGACGGCGGACGGGTGGTCAAGTTCATCGGCGACGCGGTGATGTGGGTGAGCGCGACCGGGGAACTGCTGGCCAGAGCGGCGATCGACCTGGTCAACCACCCGAGGGCCCGCGCGGCCGGCCTGCAGGTGCGCGCCGGCTTGGGCTACGGCGAGATCATCTCGCTCAACGGCGACTACTTCGGCACTCCGGTCAATCTGGCCGCTCGCCTGGTGGACGTCGCCGCACCCGGACAGGTACTCGCCTCGTCCTGCGTGCGCGCCGAACTCCCGAACTGGCCGGCGACAGTTCAGGATCCCCTGACACTCAAAGGATTCGACGAACCCGTCCCGGCATACCAGCTGCACCCGCACGCCGATCGTTAGGGTGAGTGCTTGTGAGCACCGAACACCACTCCCCTGCCCCCACCGTCACCGTCGCCGACTCACTGCCCGCCGACGCCGACCAGGCGGTGTTGATCGTGCCGGTGGTCTCGGCCGGCGACGAATCCGAGCCGGGCGAACAGTCCGGTGAGCGCGGCGCCGTCGTCGCCGCCACCGAGCCCGCGCTGCCCGCCGAGGCGGTCGCCGAGATCGAGGCCGCGCTGAGCGCCCTGGGCGCCAAGGGCGGCAGCGAGCAGGTCAACCGGCTGGTCGTGACGTCGCTTCCGGTGGCCAGCGTGCTGACCGTGGGCCTGGGCAAGGCCCGGGAATCCTGGCCGGCCGACGTGGTGCGCCGCGCCGCCGGAACCGCGGCCCGCTCGCTGAACGGCACGACCGCGGCGATCAGCGCGCTGAGCGGGTTGCCCGGCCAGGGCGAGGACGACCTGGTGGCCGCCGGCGTCGAGGGAATACTGCTGGGGGCCTACCGGTTCACCGCGTTCCGCAGCGACAAGACGGCCCCGAAGGATCCCGGCCTGCAGAGCCTCACGGTGCTGACGTCGGCGGCCGGGGCCGAAGCGAGCGCCGCCCGGGGAGCCGACATCGCCGCGGCGGTCACCACCGCCCGCGATCTGGTCAACACCCCGCCGAGCCACCTGTATCCGGCCGAGTTCGCCGAGCGCGCCCGGGCGCTGGGCGAGGCCGCCGGGCTGGAGGTCGAGGTGCTCGACGAGGCGGCGCTGGCCGACGCCGGATTCGGCGGCGTGATCGGGGTGGGCCAGGGTTCGGCACGCCCGCCGCGACTGGTGCGGTTGATTCACCGCGGATCGCGCCTGGCGGCCGATCCGGACGGCGCCAAGAAGGTGGCGCTGGTCGGCAAGGGCATCACGTTCGACACCGGCGGTATCTCGATCAAGCCGGCCGCCTCGATGCACCACATGACCTCCGACATGGGCGGGGCGGCCGCCGTGATCGCCACGGTGGTGCTGGCCGCCCGCCGCGGCCTTCCGCTCGATGTGACGGCAACGGTGCCGATGGCCGAGAACATGCCGTCGTCGACCGCCCAGCGCCCGGGCGACGTGCTGACCCAGTACGGCGGCACCACCGTCGAGGTGCTCAACACCGACGCCGAGGGCCGCCTGATCCTGGCCGATGCGATCGTCCGGGCGTGCGAGGACGACCCGGACTATCTCATCGAGACCTCGACGCTGACCGGCGCGCAGACGGTGGCGCTCGGCGCGCGTATCCCCGGGGTGATGGGCTCGGAGGATTTCCGCGACCGGGTGGCGGCGATCTCGCAGGCCGTCGGCGAGAACGGTTGGCCGATGCCGCTGCCGGATGAACTCAAGGACGACCTGAAGTCGACGGTGGCCGACTTGGCCAACGTCAGCGGCCAGCGTTTCGCGGGCATGCTGGTGGCCGGGGTGTACCTGCGTGAGTTCGTGGCCGACGGTGTCGAGTGGGTGCACATCGACGTCGCCGGGCCGGCGTACAACTCCGGCGGCCCGTGGGGGTACACCGGAAAGGGCGGCACCGGGGTGCCGACGCGCACCATGTTCGCGGTGCTGGAAGACATCGCCGCGAACGGCTGACGGCGGCCGAGCCCGCCAGACGGGCTTGGGGCGCAGCGCTCGCCGTGCCGTAGCGCACGGCGGCGCACGGCGTTGCACCGCCACCTCGGTGCGTGCGGGCAAGGCCCGCAATGACAGGATGGTTTCGACAGTCCACCTGGGCACCGCCCTCGCCCCGCCACTCTGTGGTATCCAGAGGACGACGTGCAGCGATCGATCGAGCAAGGAGTCAACAACGATGGCCTTCTCAGTCCAGATGCCCGCCCTCGGTGAGAGCGTCACGGAAGGGACGGTGACCCGCTGGCTCAAGCAGGAAGGCGACACCGTCGAGGTCGACGAGGCGCTGCTGGAAGTCTCCACCGACAAGGTCGACACCGAGATCCCGTCGCCGGCATCGGGTGTGCTGACCAAGATCATCGCCGGTGAGGACACCACGGTCGAGGTCGGCGGCGAGCTGGCGGTGATCAGCGAGGCCGGTGAGAACACCTCGGCGCCGGCTGAACCGGAGGCTCAGGCGCCGGCTCCCGCCGCCGAAGCACCGGCCCCCGCCGCCGAGGAGCCGACGCCGGCTGCCGAAGCACCGGCCGCACCCGCGCCCGCCGCACCCGCTGCCCAGGAGGCCCCCGCCGGAGACGGCACCCCGGTGCTGATGCCGGAGTTGGGCGAGTCGGTCACCGAGGGCACCGTGACGCGCTGGCTCAAGCAGGTGGGTGACAGCGTCGAGATCGACGAGCCGCTGGTGGAGGTCTCCACCGACAAGGTCGACACCGAGATCCCGTCGCCGGTGGCCGGAACCCTGCTGTCGATCACCGCGGGCGAGGACACCACCGTCGAGGTCGGCGGAGAGCTGGCCCGCATCGGTTCGGGCAGCCCGGCTGCCGCACCCGCGCCCACGCCCGAGCCGGCGGCCCCCGCACCTGCGACCCCCGAACCCCAGGCCCAGCCGGAGCCCCAGCCCGAGCCCGCACCGGCACCTGCGCCCCAGGCCAAGCCCGAGCCGGCGCCCGCACCTGCGCCGCAGGCCAAGCCCGAACCCGCACCGGCGCAGCCCGCTGCCGCACCGGCCCAGGACGGCGAGGCCGCGCGCTACGTGACCCCGCTGGTGCGCAAGCTCGCCGCGGACAACAACGTGGACCTGAGCCTGGTCACCGGCACCGGGGTCGGCGGGCGCATCCGCAAGCAGGACGTGCTGGCCTTCGCCGAGCAGCAGGCCCAGCAGCGCAGGGAACCGGCCGCTGCGTCGGCACCGGCGGCACCGGCCGCCTCGCGCCCGGCAGCGGCGGCCCCCGCCTCCGCGCTGGCGCACCTGCGTGGCACCACCGCCAAGGCCAACCGGATTCGCCAGATCACCGCCAAGAAGACCCGGGAATCGCTGCAGGCCACCGCCCAGCTCACCCAGACCCACGAGGTCGACATGACCAAGATCGTGGCGTTGCGGGCCCGGGCCAAGGCCGACTTCGCCGAGCGCGAGGGCGTGAACCTGACCTACCTGCCGTTCATCGCCCGGGCGGTGATCGACGCCCTCAAGGCCCACCCGAACGTCAACGCCAGCTACAACGAGGACGCCGGCGAGATCACCTACTACGACGCCGAGCACCTGGGCTTCGCGGTGGACACCGAGCAGGGACTGCTGTCCCCGGTGGTGCACAACGCCGGTGACCTTTCGCTGGCCGGACTGGCGCGGGCCATCGCCGACATCGCCGCGCGGGCCCGCTCCGGGAACCTCAAGCCCGACGAGTTGTCCGGGGGCACCTTCACGATCACCAACATCGGCAGCCAGGGCGCGCTGTTCGACACCCCGATCCTGGTGCCGCCGCAGGCCGCCATGCTGGGAACCGGTGCCATCGTCAAGCGGCCCAGGGTCATCGTCGACGACGCCGGCAACGAATCGATCGGGGTGCGCTCGGTCTGCTACCTGCCGCTGACCTATGACCACCGCCTGATCGACGGCGCCGACGCGGGCCGGTTCGTCACCACGATCAAAAACCGGCTCGAAGAAGCGGCTTTCGAGGCGGACCTGGGTCTCTGACGGCCCGAGGCGAGAAGCGCTGCAAAAGGATTGAGCTGTGGGTAACCCTGTCGTCGCGATCGCCGGGTCATCCGGACTGATCGGCTCGGCGCTGGTCTCGGCGTTGCGCGCCGAGGGTCATCAGGTGCTGCGGATCGTGCGGCGCGCCCCGGCCGGCGCCGGTGAGCTGCAGTGGGATCCGGCCGCCGGCGACATCGATGTCGGTGCGCTCGCCGGCGTCGACGCCGTGGTCAACCTCTGCGGCGTGGGCGTGGGCGACCGGCGCTGGTCGGGTGCGTTCAAGCAGAGCCTGCGCGACAGCCGGATCGCCCCCACCGAGGTGCTGTCGGCAGCGGCCGCCGAGGCCGGCATCCCGGTGCTGGTCAATGCCAGCGGCGTCGGCTACTACGGCGACACCGGCAGCCGAACCGTAGACGAATCCGCACCGGGGGGAACGGATTTCCTGGCCCAGCTCGCCCAAGACTGGGAGGCGGCGACCGCGACCGCACAGCAGTCCGGGGTTCGCGTGGTGCTGGCTCGTACGGGCATCGTGCTCTCGCCCGCGGGCGGCGTGGTGGGGCGCCTGCAGCCGTTGTTCTCCTGGGGACTGGGCGCCCGGATCGGCAACGGCCGGCAGTACATGTCGTGGATCAGCATGGTCGACGAAGTGCGCGCACTGCTGTTCGCGATTGCCCACGACACGGTGTCCGGCCCGGTGAATCTGACCGGTCCGGCCCCGGTGACCAACACCGAGTTCACCGCCGCGCTGGGGCGGGCAGTGGGCCGCCGCGCCCCGATGCTGCTGCCCGGTTTCGCGGTGCGGGCCGGCCTCGGCGAGTTCGCCGAAAGCCTGCTCACCGGGCAGCGGGCGATCCCGGCCGTGCTGGAACAGGCGGGTTTCCGTTTCGAGCACCCCACCGTCGGCGAGGCCCTGGCCTACGCCACTTCCCGGCCGACCCCGCTGTAGCGGCAGCGCGGCGGGTAGCCTGCGAGCATGGTGTCCATCCGGTCCAGCGCCGAGCCGATCGAGGTGCGCCAGCTGGGCACCCTGGACTACAGCGCCGCCTGGCAACTGCAACGCGACCTGGCCGAGGCCCGGGCGGCCGGGGGGCCGGACACACTGCTGCTGCTGGAGCATCCCCCCGTCTATACCGCCGGTCGCCGCACCGAACCGCAGGAACGCCCGGTGGACGGCACCCCGGTGGTCGACACCGACCGGGGCGGAAAGATCACCTGGCACGGCCCGGGCCAGCTGGTCGGCTACCCGGTGATCGGCCTGGCCGAGCCGCTGGACGTGGTGAATTACGTTCGGCGTCTTGAAGAATCACTCATCGAGGTGTGTAACAACCTGGGCCTGAACACAACTCGGGTGCAGGGAAGGTCCGGGGTGTGGCTGCCCGCCGGGAGCGGCCGGCCGGCCCGCAAGATCGCCGCGATAGGCGTGCGGGTGGCCCGCGCCACCACGCTGCACGGATTCGCGATCAATTGTGACTGCGATCTCAGTGCGTTCGGCTCGATCGTGCCGTGCGGGATCACCGACGCCGGAGTGACTTCGCTGTCGGCGGAGTTGGGTTGTGACATCGGCGTCGAGGATGTGCGGCAGGCGGTGGCAGGAACAGTCGTCGACGCTCTCGACGGTGTCCTGCCGGTGCGCGACCATTCGGCTCCGCGCGTAACATCGACCACGTGAGCGCCGTCGGAGAAGGCCGTAGGTTAAGCCGTGCCGAAGCACGCAACGCCGAGACGCCGATCGAACGCAAGCCCGCGTGGATCAAAACCCGTGCGCGAATGGGGCCTAACTACACCGACCTGAAGGTCTTGGTGAAGAAGGACAAACTGCACACGGTCTGCGAGGAAGCCGGCTGCCCCAACATCTACGAGTGCTGGGAGGACCGCGAGGCCACCTTCCTGATCGGCGGCGAGGTCTGCACCCGGAACTGCTCGTTCTGCCTCATCAAATCCGGCAAGCCGCCCGAGCTGGACCGCGACGAGCCGCGCCGGGTCGCCGAGAGCGTGCAGTCGATGGGGTTGCGGTATTCGACGGTCACCGGTGTCGCCCGTGACGATCTGCCCGATCAGGGCTCCTGGCTGTATGCCGAGACGGTGCGCGCCATCAAGGCACTGAACCCGTCGACGGGTGTGGAGCTGTTGATCCCCGATTTCGGCGGACGGCCCGAGTTGCTCGGTGAGGTGTTCGACTCCCGTCCCGAAGTGCTGGCACACAACGTCGAAACCGTGCCGCGCATCTTCAAGTTGATCCGGCCGGGATTCTCCTACGAGCGCAGCCTGAACGTGTTGACGCAGGCCCGCGACGCCGGCCTGGTGGCCAAGAGCAACCTCATCCTCGGCATGGGCGAGACCCCCGAAGAGATCCGGGCGGCACTGTCGGACCTGTACGAGGCGGGCGCCGAGCTGGTCACCATCACCCAGTACCTGCGCCCCACCGCTCGGCATCATCCGATCGAGCGCTGGGTCAAGCCCGAGGAGTTCGTCGAGCACGCCCGCTACGCCGAGCAGCTGGGCTTTGCCGGGGTGATGTCCGGCCCGCTGGTGCGCTCGTCGTATCGCGCCGGGCGGCTCTACCAGCAGGCGCTGGAGAATCGGGCGAACAGCGGCCGGTGCACCTCGGCCGGCTGACGGCCCCGGGGGGCGGCGGGCCCGGCTGCGTATCCTTGGTAGCTATGCCCAGACCGCGCAACACCGCCGAGAACAAGGCTGCCCGGGCGGAGGCGAAAGCCGCCCGCAAGAACGCCAGCAGGCAGCGCCGTGCCCAGCTGTGGCAGGCGTTCCAGCTCCAGCGCAAAGAGGACAAGCGGCTGGTGCCCTACATGGCCGGCGCCTTCGTGCTGGTCGTCGGGGTGACAACCGCGCTGGCGCTCAACGGCGGCACCTTCGCCAAGGTGACGACCATTCCGCTGGGCCTGGTGCTGGGCGCCCTGGTCGCCTTCGTGATCTTCGGTCGGCGCGCGCAACGGTCGGTTTACCGCAAGGCCGAGGGGCAGGCCGGGGCGGCGGCGTGGGCGCTGGAGAACCTACGCGGCAAATGGCGCGTCACCCCCGGCGTGGCCGCCACCGGCCAGCTCGACGCCGTGCATCGGGTGATCGGGCGCCCGGGCGTCATCTTCGTCGCCGAAGGTTCCCCCAGCCGGCTCAAGCCACTGCTCGCCCAGGAGAAGAAGCGCACCGCCCGGCTGGTCGGCGACGTGCCGATCTACGACGTGGTGGTGGGCAACGGCGAGGGCGAGGTGCCGCTGGCCAAGCTGGAGCGGTTCCTGACCAAGTTGCCGGCCAACATCTCGACCAAGCAGATGGACTCGCTGGAGTCGCGGCTGGCCGCGCTCAGTTCGCGCAGCGGGCCCGCGGCCATGCCCAAGGGACCGCTGCCCGGCGGCGCGAAGGTGCGCGGCGTTTCGCGTGCGGTGCGCCGGCGCTAGCCTCAGCGTTCAGCGGCTGCGCACCACCGCGGTCGAGGTGGCCCGGTCCTGCAGCCCGCGCCCGTCGGCGTCGGTGAACAGCGCCGGAACCACCAGGGCGATCAGCAGTCCGCGCACCGCTGCCCGGCCCAACCCGATGCCCAGGCCGGGCCCGTCCACCGGGACCACCCGTAACCCGCAGGCGTACTGCCCCGGGGTGAATCCGAACAGCCGCACGGCGGCCACGCCGAGCACCAGCCAGATCCCGAGCACCACCGTCGCCAGATACTCCGGGGTCACCACACCTGCTGCCACGCCCAGACCGGCCAGCCCATAGCCGACCAGCCAGTCGAGGGCCAGCGCCGCCAGGCGCCGCCCCGTCGGAGCCAGCGAGCCGGGGCCGCTGGGGGGCAGGCCCAGGCGCTGGCCGGGGGCGGTGTCGGGGCCGCCGGAAGCGGCCGACTCCGGCCCCGACAACCACGAGGAGAACGTGCGGCTCATGGCCCCTACGATAGGCGGACCGTAACGGCGACCCGGCGTCGGCGGGGCAACCCGAGGTTGCGTAACGTCAGCGCCGGAAACCCCGGCTGCGGGGGCTACCAGCGGAGGAGAACAGTTCTGTGACCGACAAGACGGCCGACGACATTCTCAAGCTCGTCGCCGACGAGAACGTGGAGTACGTCGACATCCGGTTCTGCGACCTGCCCGGTCAGATGCAGCATCTGACCATCCCGGCCGCCGCGCTGGATGCGAGCGTCTTCGAGGATGGGCTGGCCTTCGACGGGTCCTCGATCCGTGGATTCCAGTCCATCCACGAATCGGACATGATGCTGCTGCCCGACTACGAGACCGCCCGCATCGACCCGTTCCGGGCCGCCAAGACGCTGAACCTGAACTTCTTCGTCCATGACCCGTTC
>NZ_JRMK01000080.1:0-20545 GCF_000972925.1 Mycobacterium sp. UM_Kg1
CTCCCGCCGAGGTGGCCAAGTGGGCGGACGTGATCATGCTGCTCGCGCCCGACACCGCTCAGGCAGAGATCTTCGCCAACGACATCGAGCCCAACCTGGTGGCCGGCAACGCGCTGTTCTTCGGTCACGGCCTGAACATCCACTTCGGCCTGATCAAGCCGGCCGCCGACATCACCGTCGGGATGGTCGCACCGAAGGGGCCGGGGCACCTGGTGCGCCGGCAGTTCGTCGACGGCAAGGGAGTGCCGTCCCTGATCGCGGTAGCGCAGGACCCCAACGGTGAGGGGGAGGCGCTGGCCTTGTCGTACGCCAAGGGCATCGGCGGTACCCGGGCCGGCGTCATCAAGACCACCTTCAAGGAAGAGACCGAGACCGACCTGTTCGGTGAGCAGGCGGTGCTGTGCGGTGGCACCGAAGAGCTGGTCAAGACCGGTTTCGAGGTCATGGTCGAGGCGGGCTACGCCCCGGAGATGGCCTACTTCGAGGTGCTGCACGAGCTCAAGCTGATCGTCGACCTGATGTACGAGGGCGGCATCGCGCGGATGAACTACTCGGTGAGCGACACCGCTGAGTTCGGCGGCTACCTGTCCGGGCCGCGGGTCATCGACGCCGGCACCAAGCAGCGGATGCGCGAGATCCTCGCCGACATCCAGGACGGCACCTTCGTCAAGCGCCTGGTGGCCAACGTCGAGGGCGGCAACAAGGAACTCGAAGGGCTGCGCAAGCAGAACGCCGAGCACCCCATCGAGGTCACCGGCAAGAAGCTGCGCGACCTGATGAGCTGGGTGGACCGGCCCATCACCGAAACCGCATAGGCGTTTTCGGAGCGGCCAGCCGCTGCCGGAGACGAAAAGACGAGTGGCCCCTTCCGCAAGGAAGGGGCCACTCGCTTTGTTCGGTGGTGGTTACACGCCGCCGCCCAAGCCGCCCAACAGGCCGTCGAAGATGGCCGAGAAGTCGATGTTGGCGAACAGGTCGGAGAAAATTGCCGAGAAGTCGATGTTGTCGAAAATCCCGGAGAAGTCGATGTTGGCGAACAGATCCGAGAAGTCGATGTTGACCAGCAGGTCGCCGAGGCCGGCGAAGATGCCGGACAGGTCGATGTTGGTCAGCAGGTCGCCGAGGCCGGCGAAGATGCCGGTCAGGTCGATGTTGGCCAGGAAGTCGCCGAAGCCGGCGAAGATGCCGGACAGGTCGATGTTGGTCAGGAAGTCGCCGAAGCCGTTGAAGATGCCGGCCAGGTCGATGTTGGTCAGGAAGTCGCCGAGGCCGGCGAAGATGCCGCCCAGGTCGATGTTGGTCAAGAAGCCGCTCAGACCGGCGAACAGGCCGTCGAAATCGATGCCGTTCAGAAAGTCGCCGATACCGCCGAGCGGGCCGGCGTCGGCGGTCAGTTCGATGGCCGGCATGTGCACGGGGGCCGGGGCGACGACCACGGGCGTGGCGGCGATCGCACCGGCGCTGATGACTGCGGCTCCCGCCAGGGCCAGGGGCCGAAGGGTGATGTTCATGGCTTGCTCCTCCATTGCTCGTGACTTGCGTCACTTTGGGGCGTTGCTGTCGCGCCCGACACAAGTTAGCTGAGGCTACCGCAAAGCTGGCAGATTGTCTCTATTGGCCTGGGAGAAAACTATGTAAACGCTGAATCTCGCCCCGGACTTTATTAGTTAGCCAAGCTGACCGGTGCCTGGTAGCCAGACCGGTCAGGGCGCCAGGCTGGGCAGCCGGCCGATCCCGAACTCGCGCCGCAGCAACGTCCGGGCGGCGTAGAAGCCCGCCATACCGTGAACTCCCGCCCCGGGTGGGGTGGCCGCCGAGCACAGGTAGACCCCGGGAACCGGCGTGCTCCACGGGTTCAGCCGCGGTGTCGGGCCGGCAAGGGCGCGCACCGCACTGTTACCCCCGGCGGCGATGTCGCCGCCCACATAGTTGGCGTTGTGGTGCGCCAGCTGGGCCGCCGGCACCGACCGTGCGGCAACCACGATGTCGCGAAAACCGGGCGCGAAGCGCTCGATGCCCGCCGTGACGACCTCGGTCTGGTCGAGGGTCGAACCGGCCGGGACGTGAGCATAGGCCCACATCGGACGGCGCCCGGCGGCGTCGATGCGGGACGAGTCGACCAGATGAGGCAGTGCGGCCAGGATCATCGGCTGCTGCGCGTGCCGGCCGGCGGCGACCTCTGCCTCGGCGCGGGCCATCTGTCGGCGGTCGCCCCCCAGGTGCAGCGTGGGCGCCAGCGCCAGCCGCGGATCGCGCCACGGCACCTCGCCGGAGAGCACGAAGTCGACCTTGGCCGCCGCCGATCCGAAGCGATAGCGGCGCAGCGCCGTGGCGTACCGGGCCGGCAGGGCGTCGCCGTAGACCTTCAGCAGCTCGGTGGGCGCGGTGTCGAACAGCACGACGCCGCCCGGCGGTGTGGTCACCGGCGCTCCGGCGGTCAACTGGCCGCCGTGGGCGCTCAGGTCGGCGATCAGCGCATCGGTGATGGCTTGGCTGCCGCCGACGGGGATGGGCCAGCCGACCGTGTGTCCCAGGGTCGCCAGCATCATGCCCGCACCGGCGGAGGTCACCGACGGCAGTCGCGAGATCGTGTGCGCCGCCACCCCGGTGTAGAGGGCGCGCGCGTCCTCGCCGGGCAGCGTCGCGTTCCAGGCCGGGCCGGCCTGTGCGGCCATGCGCAGGCCCAGCCGGGCGACCGTCGCGATACCGGAGGGCACCGACCTCTTGTCGCCCAACAGGAATTCCACGACGGACCGGCTGTCGGCGACCAGCGGACCCAGCAGCCGGCGCCAGGCCGCGCCGTGCTCCAGCTCCGCGCAGGTCCGCTCAAGGTCGCGGTAGGCGATCGCTGCGGGCCGGTCATCCAGCGGATTGCCGTAGGAGATCTCGGGGGAGGTCAGCTGCACACCGCGGGCGGCGAGATCGAACTCGGCGAAGAACGGCGACGCCAGCCCGAGTGGATGTACCGCTGAGCAGATGTCGTGGGACACGTCGCCGAATTCCGGATCGGCGGCGGTGCGAGCGCCGCCGCCGAAGGTGGGTTGGGCTTCCAGAACCTGAACCGACAGGCCTGCCCGGGCACAGATGACGGCGGCGGCCAAGCCGTTGGGTCCACTACCGACGACGGTGACGTCCATTCGTCGATGGTAGGGACCGGCTTCGGCCGGTACCCCCGAGTGCCCGTAATCGGCAATCCCGGACGAAGACGCCGAGCGCAGCCCACTAGGCTGTCCGGGTGACTCTGCCCGTGGTATTGATCGCTGACAAACTCGCCCAGTCCACCGTCGCCGCCCTCGGCGACCAGGTCGAGGTTCGCTGGGTGGACGGCCCGGACCGGGAAAAGCTGCTGGCCGCGGTCCCGGAAGCGGATGCGCTGCTGGTGCGTTCGGCCACCACCGTCGATGCCGAGGTCTTGGCGGCCGGCACGAAGCTCAAGATCGTCGCGCGCGCCGGGGTCGGCCTGGACAACGTCGACGTCGAGGCCGCCACCGCCCGCGGGGTCCTGGTGGTCAACGCGCCGACGTCGAACATTCACAGCGCAGCCGAGCATGCGATCGCGCTGATGCTCGCCGCCGCCCGGGAGATCCCGGCCGCCGACGCCTCGCTGCACGCCAAGCAGTGGAAGCGGTCGTCGTTCTCCGGCACCGAGATCTACGACCACACCGTCGGGGTGGTGGGCCTGGGCCGTATCGGGCAGTTGGTCGCCCAGCGGCTGGCCGCGTTCGGGGCCCACATCGTCGCCTACGACCCGTACGTGTCGGCGGCCCGCGCCGCCCAACTCGGCATCGAGCTGCTGCCCCTCGACGAGCTGCTCGGCCGGGCCGACTTCATCTCGGTGCACCTGCCGAAGACCCCGGAAACGGCGGGACTGATCGGCAAGGAAGCCCTCGCCAAGACCAAGCCCGGGGTGATCATCGTCAATGCCGCCCGCGGCGGGCTGATCGACGAGCAGGCACTGGCCGACGCGATCACCAGCGGCCACGTCCGGGCCGCCGGCCTCGACGTGTTCGCCACCGAGCCCTGCACCGATTCGCCGCTGTTTGACCTGCCTCAGGTGGTGGTGACTCCGCACCTGGGCGCCTCGACCGTCGAGGCGCAGGACCGGGCCGGCACCGACGTCGCCAAGAGCGTGAAGCTGGCGCTGGCCGGCGAGTTCGTTCCCGACGCGGTCAACGTCGGCGGCGGCGCGGTCAGTGAGGAAGTCGCACCCTGGCTGGACCTGGTTCGCAAACTGGGCCTGCTCGCCGGTGCGCTCTCCGACGGGCTGCCGGTATCGCTGTCGGTGCAGGTGCGCGGCGAGCTGGCCTCCGAAGATGTCGGTGTCTTGCGACTGTCGGCGCTGCGCGGACTGTTCTCGGCGGTCATCGAAGACCCGGTGACGTTCGTCAACGCCCCGGCGCTGGCCGCCGAGCGCGGTGTGGACGCCGAGATCGGCACCGCCACCGAAAGCCCCAACCACCGCAGCGTCGTCGAGCTCCGGGCGGTCACCGCCGACGGGGCGGCCGTCACCGTGGCCGGCACGCTGTCGGGCACCCAGCAGGTGGAGAAGATCGTCGAGATCAACGGCCGACACTTCGACCTGCGGGCCCAGGGCGTCAACCTGATCATCAACTACTCCGACCAGCCCGGCGCGCTCGGCAAGATCGGCACGCTGCTGGGTTCGGCGGGCATCAACATTCACGCCGCCCAACTGTCCGAAGACGCCGAGGGCCCCGCGGCGACCGTGCTGTTGCGGGTGGACCGACCGGTTCCCGCCGAGGTGCAGTCGGCGATCAGTGCCGCGGTCGGTGCCAACAAGATTGAAGAGGTAGACCTGTCATGAGCCGCAAACTCGCTGTGATTCCCGGCGACGGGATCGGCCCGGAAGTCATCGCCGAGGCCGTCAAGGTGCTCGACGCGGTACTCCCGGGCACCGAGAAGACCGAGTATGACTTGGGCGCCAGGCGGTACCACGCCACCGGGGAGATCCTGCCGGATTCCGTGCTCGAGGAGATCCGCGGCCACGACGTGATCCTGCTGGGCGCGATCGGCGACCCGTCGGTGCCCTCAGGTGTCCTGGAGCGCGGCCTGCTGCTGCACGCCCGCTTCGCTCTGGATCACCACGTCAACCTGCGTCCCAGCCGGCTGTACCCGGGCGTGGACAGCCCGCTGGCCGACCCGCCGGAGATCGACTTCCTGGTGGTGCGTGAAGGCACCGAGGGGCCCTACACCGGCAACGGCGGGGCGCTGCGGGTCGGCACGCCGCACGAGGTCGCCACCGAGGTCAGTGTCAACACTGCGTTCGGGGTGGCCCGGGTGGTCCGCTTCGCCTTCGAGAAGGCCCGTGCCCGGCGCAAGCACCTCACCCTGGTGCATAAGAACAACGTACTGGCCTATGCCGGCTCGCTGTGGACCCGCACGGTGGCCGAGATCGGCAAGGAATACCCCGACGTCGAGACCGCCTACACCCACGTCGATGCCGCCACCATCTACATGGTCACCGACCCGGGCCGCTTCGACGTGATCGTCAGCGACAATCTGTTCGGCGACATCATCACCGACCTCGCGGGTGCCGTCTGCGGCGGTATCGGCCTGGCGGCCAGCGGCAACATCGACGCCACCGGAGTCAACCCGTCGATGTTCGAGCCGGTGCACGGTAGTGCCCCCGACATCGCCGGGCAGGGCATCGCCGACCCGACCGCCGCGGTCATGTCGGTGGCCATGCTGCTGGGTCACATCGGCGAGCACGATGCCGCCGCTCGGGTCGACGCGGCTGTTGCGAAGCACCTGGCCACTCGCGGCGGGCAGAAGCTGTCCACCGCGGCCACCGGTGAGCGGATTCTGAACCTGCTCTAGGGGCGTGTGTTCGGGCCTCACGCTCCGAGGTCGACCGCCAGGCGTGCCGCGAGGTCGGCAACGGTGGTGCCGAAGGTTTCTCGTGCCCGCAGGGTGCCTGCGGCGGTGTCGATGTCGATGACGGCGCAGTCGGTGTAGACCCGGCTGACACAGCGCAGGCCGGTCAGCGGATAGGTGCATGACTCAACCAGTTTCGCGGCACCGTCCTTGGTGAACAGGTCCATCATCACAAACACGTCCTTGGCTCCGATCGCCAAGTCCATGGCGCCTCCGACGGCGGGAATCGCACCCGGCTCCCCGGTGTGCCAGTTGGCCAGATCCCCGTGTCGACTGACCTGTAGCGCGCCCAGAACGCACACGTCGAGGTGGCCGCCGCGCATCATCGCAAAGGAGTCGGCGTGATGAAAGTAAGCGGCACCCGGCATCTCGGTGACCGGAATTTTGCCGGCATTGGTCAGGTCGGGATCGATGTCGCCGTCCCGCGCAGCGGGTCCCATGCCCAGCATCCCGTTTTCGGTGTGCAGTATCACGGCGTCTGCGGCCGACAGGTGATCGGCCACCAGCGTGGGTTGCCCGATACCGAGGTTGACGTAGGAGCCGGCGGGGATGTCCCGGGCGATGACGGCGGCGAGTTCGTCGCGGGACAGGGGTCCGCGGTTCGGGTGCTCGACTGCTGCGGTGAGCGGTGGGTTCACGACCTGGTCTCCAGGATTCGATCGACGTAGATTCCGGGCGTGACAATGGCTTCCGGATCCAGATCGCCGATGTCCACCACCTGGGACACCTCGGCGACCGTCAGCGTGGCGGCGGTGGCCATCACCGGACCGAAGTTGCGGGCGGTCTTGCGATACACCAGATTTCCCGCGCGATCGCCGATATGGGCACGGATCAGTGCGACATCGCCGTGAATGGGGTATTCCAGGGCGTAATCGCGGCCGTTGATCTTCCGGATCTCCTTGCCCTCGGTGAGCGGCGTGCCGACACCGGTGGGGCAGTAGAACGCCCCGATACCGGCGCCGGCGGCGCGTATGCGCTCGGCCAGATTGCCCTGCGGCACCAGCTCCAGGTCGATCTTGCCGGCTCGATAAAGACCGTCGAACACATACGAATCAGGTTGGCGGGGAAACGAACAGATCACTTTGCGGACCCGGCCGGCGGCCAGCAGCGCGGCCAGGCCGGTATCACCGTTGCCCGCATTGTTGCTGACGACGGTCAGATCGCCGGCACCCTGGGCGATCAGGGCGTCGATCAGCACGGTGGGCATCCCGGCCATCCCGAAGCCGCCCACCAGGATCGTGGCGCCGTCGGTGACTCCGGCCAGCGCCTCTGCTGCGGACTGGCAGATCACGGTGCGGCTCAACGGCTGTCCCCGGCGTCGTCGTGCTCGGCGAGTACCTGCGCGGCGATGCGAAAGGCGGTGTTGGCATCGGGCACACCGCAGTAGACGGCGGTCTGCAACAACACCTCCTTGATCTCGTCGTTGCTCAGGCCGTTGCGCCGTGCCGCACGCAGATGCATCGCCAACTCCTCATGGTGGCCCCGAGCCACCAGTGCGGTCAGGGTGACGATCGAACGGCTGCGCCGGTCCAGGCCGTCGCGGGTCCAGATGCTGCCCCAGGCGTAGCGGGTGATCAACTCCTGAAAATCGGCGGTGAGGCCGGTGCTGCCCGCGATCGCGCGGTCGACGTGGGCGTCGCCGAGCACGTTTCGGCGCACCGACATGCCGGCGGCAAACGCCGGGTCCCGCACCGTGAGATGGTCGCGAATCAGGTTCGCCGTCGCCCCGGGAGCTTCGGCGGGTGCCAGGTGGCCGACGCCGTCGAGCACCACCAGGCGCCCGTGGGCGACCCCGGAGGCGATGCGGCGCAGCAGTTCCGGGGGAGTGGCAGCATCGTCGGAGCCGGCGACGGCCAGCACCGGCGTAGCGATGCGGTGCAGGGCTGCGGTGACGTCGAAGTCAGCCAGCGCCTCACACGCCCGGGCATACGATTCGTCGTCGGTCCCAAGCAGCGCATCCACCAACGCGGCGGCGAGTTCGGGTTGCCGATCGGTGAATCCGGGTGCGAACCAGCGTTGCACGCTCGCGTCGACGACTGCGGTGGTGCCCGATGCACGCACGGTGGCCGCACGCGCGGCCCAATCCTCCGGCCGCCCGATGGTGGCCCCGGTGCACAGCAGTGTCGCGCTCGACAGTCGCTCGGGGGCATCCAGTGCCAGCTGCAGACCGACCGCGCCGCCGATGGAGTTGCCCGCGTAGTGAAACGCGGCCCGTGGCGCGATCTCATCGACCACGGCCAGTACACCTGCCGCCAGGTCCGGGATCCGGAACGGTGCTGCCGGACTGTTCCCGTGGCCGGGCAGGTCCCAGCCGACGACGCGCAGGTTCTCGGTGAGCCGTTCAGCGGCCGAGCTCCACAGCGCGGTCGCCGAGGTGCCGAGCGACGGCCCGAGCAGGAGCAGGTCCGCGTCGCGGGGTCCGCCGAAGTCGGTGGCGGCCAAGCGCGGCGCGGTCATGTTGCCTCCCCAAGGTGTTGGTGTGCGCGTTGTAGTGCGGCATCGATGAGATGGCTGGCCGGTCCGGTGTAGTCGCCGCGTGGCGCACGCCCGGTCAAGTCGGTCATCGTCCGCTGCTCCCCGAACAGGTCACCGGCGGCGGCCAGGTTCGCCGCGGCGCGATCGGTGTCGATGACCAGCCCGGTGAGCAATTCGGTTGTCTGCACTGCCGCGGCGACGGCACGCCGCGACAAGGTTCGCAGCAGCGCCCACTCGGCGTGCCAGCCGCCGTCGGCGCGCTCGTCGATACTGGCCGCCGAGGCGGCGTGCAGCCCGGCGGCCAGTGCTGGGGCGCTCAAGCCGGTGCGGCGAATCAGGATGGACAGCACCGGGTTGCTCTTGTGCGGCATGGTCGACGAGCCGCCGCCGTGGCCCTCGGCCAGCTCGCCGATTTCGGGCCTGCTGCCGGCGGCAACGTCGTTGGCGATGTGTGACCAGGCATCGCAGCAGGTCACCAGGGCATCGCCCACCCGGGTGATGACCGACCGGGTGGTGTGCCAGGGCGGACTGTCGGCCAGCCCCAGGGACGACGCCAGCCGCCCGGACAGGGCCAGTGCCGCGGCGGGTGAGCCGGCCAGCTCGGTGGCGGCGGCCATCGTTCCCGCGGCGCCGCCGGCCTGCACCGCAAGTGCCGGCAGGGTGGCCAGGCAGTCGGCGCCGTCCAGAACCCCGGTGAGCCAGTGGGCGAACTTCACGCCGGCGGTGGCGGGCAGCGCGGGCTGAGTCAGGGTCCGGGCGAGCATCGGGCTGTCGCGATGGGCTTCGGCCAGCTCGGCCAGTAGCCGTATCTGCGCGCTGAGCTGGCCGCCGATGCGGTCCAGTGCGTCGCGCAGACACAGCATCAGCGCGGTGTCGAGCACGTCTTGGCTGGTCAGCCCACGGTGCAGCCAGCGGCCCGGTTCACCGCCGCTGCGGCGCCGCAGCAGGTCGACGACCGGGACAACCGGGTTGCCCGTGGCTTCGGCTGCGACGGCGAGCGCCTCGGCGTCGGCGGGCGCGATCGCCGAGGTCAAGTCGGCGCGTGCCGAGGCCGGTGCGATGCCGGCTTCGACCAGCACACTCAGCCAAGCATTTTCGACCCGGACCATGGCGGCCAGAAACGCCGCGTCACTGAAGGTCTGCCCTGCCCGGTGGTCGCCGGGCCACAACAAGTCGGTCACGGCTGCCCCCGGTAGGCCAGGAACACCGTCTCGTCGGCGCCCTGCATCCGGATGTCGAACCGGAAGCCGTGTTCGTCGGGAACCGCGACCAGTGTCCGGCGCCGTTCGGCCGGTAGCGAGTTCAGCAGCGGATCGGCCTCGAGCCGATCGCCGGGCAGATAGACCCGGGTGAACAGGCGGTTCAACAGTCCGCGCGCGAACAGTGTGACGGCGATGAACGGGGCGCCGCCGTGGGCCGATCCGGGTGCGACGGTGCTGAAGCGGTAATGACCGTCGGTATCGGTCTCGGCGCGTCCCCAGCCGCTGAAATGCGTGCTGTCCCGGTGCAGCGAACCGCACGACCTCGACACGGTGCCGTCGGCGTCGGCCTGCCAGATCTCCAGCAGCGCATCGGGAACGGGAGTCCCGGCGCCGTCGGTGACGGTGCCGTGCAGCGTGATGGCACCGGGCGAGCCGGGTGCCACCAGTTCGTTGCCGCGCTCGACGGGGAGCGCGAAGCCGAAGAAGGGCCCGATGGTCTGCCCCGGGGTGGCCGTCAGCCTGCTCATCTCGGCTCCTCGAAAGGTGTGGTGGCCGAGCCGGTGAGCACAATGTCCCAGCGGTAGCCGGTGGCCCATTCGGGAGTGGAGACGTCATGGTCGTAGGCCGCGACCAGCCGGTCGCGTGCCCGCGGGTCGGTGATCGACTGATAGATCGGATCCAGCGGCAGCAGGGGGTCGCCGGGGAAATACATCTGGGTGATCATCCGCTGGGTGAAATCGCTGCCGAACAGCGAGAAATGGATATGGGCGGGCCGCCACGCGTTGTGGTGGTTGCGCCAGGGATACGGACCGGGCTTGATCGTGGTGAACCGGTAGAACCCGTCGTCGTCGGTGAGGCACCGCCCGGCCCCGGTGAAATGGGGATCCAGCGGCGCGGGATGCTGATCGCCCTGGTGGATGTAGCGGCCACTGGCATTGGCCTGCCATATCTCGACGAGTTGGCGGCGCACCGGCCTGCCGTCGCCGTCGAGTACCCGACCGGTCACCACCGTTCGCTCACCGATGGGCTCGCCGGCATGCCGGGCCGTCAGGTCGGCGTCCAGCGGATCCACGTCGGCATCGCCGAAGCACGGAGCCCACAGTTCGACGGCTTCTGGATCCACCAGGTGCAGAGCACTTTTGGGGTGGCGCAGCACGCTGCTGCGGTAGGGCGGATAGTCCAGTGTCGGCTGGCTTCCGGCAACGCCGGCGCGCGAGTAACCGGCCTGGATCGCCGCAATCTCCGCGCTGATCTGCGCCTGACCGGTCATAGCCACACGGTATCGGCAGCGGCGGGCGGAATGAAGGATCGACGAGCAATACCCATCGGTTGCGCTCAGGGGGCTTCCAGCCGGGCGACTTCATAGCGCCAGGCAGCGTCGGTGGTGAATGACGGTCCGAGGTCGGGCAGGTGTGCCCAATCCGCGTCGCCGATCGGCGTGCACGTGCCGCCGGCGGAACGGATCCGCAGCGCCATGGAAGCCAGTTGGTCGAGGCTGATCGCCTGCAGAACGGCCTGGGCCACGGTGGCGGCGGCACTGGTGATGCCGTGACCGCGGCAGATCACCACGGGCTTCCCCGACATGGCTGCCACCATCTCCTTGCCCAGTTCCGCGGTGTGGATCAGAACCGCCCTGGGGTAGACCGGGATGCCCCGGCGCGCGAGCCATGCGCCGGGGATGTCGTAGGCGCCGTAGATGGGCTCGATCGTGATGCCGGCGAGGTCGGCGGCCACCACCGCCGGCGGGTGCAGATGCGCCACGGCTCGGTGTTCGGGATGTGCCAGCAGCGTCTCGACGTGGATCGGCAACTCGTTGGGTGGCCGATAGCCGTCCAATTCCCCGGAGGCGCCCGGCGTTCCGTCGAAACGGATGAGCCGAATGTCATCGGGGCGGGTGTATGCCACTCCCCGGTCGGAATCGCTGCGGCACCTGATCAGGAGGTGATCGTCGTCGATGCGGGCACTGATGTGCCCGAGGATTCCATCAACCAGGCCACGCGCCGCAGCCACGCGGCACGCCTGGGCGATCTCCGCTCGCGCTGCAGCCAGATCTGTGCTCATGCGTCAACCCCTTGGGGACGGTTGTGCGCCACCCATGCCGAACCCGCCGTCGGGGTGGATGCTTCCGGAGGTTATGCCGCGGGAGCGGTCGGATGCCAGGAAGACGAAGCTCCAGGCGTGGTCCTGTGGCGTGAGCGCGACGTGCAGCGGGGTGCGCGCCGCCAGATCACGCGCCCGATCCGGGGTGTCGTCCAAGCGGACATGGTCCAGCGACAGGTTGTGCAGACCGCGCAGGTCGGTGTTGAGAGTCCCCCCGGGGGCGACACCGTTGACACGGATGTGCGGGGCGAGTTCGTAGGCGAGGCTTGTGACCAAGCCGCGGACGGCGAACTTCGATGCGACGTAGAGGACCCCGCCGCGTCCCGCGTAGTACGACGACGCGGACTCGGTCAGCACGATCGACGAACCCTGCTGGGCCTGTAGCGCCGGAACGGCGGCCTTCACCGACTGCAGGTGGCTCAGCACGTTTGTGGTGAACATCTCCTCGAACGCCGGCGCCAGATCCTGGGCAGCGATGTCGGTGATGCCCTTGTAGAAGTCGAAGATGCCCACGCAGCACACCAGAGTGTCCAGGCCGCCGAAAGCTGCCACGGCGGCGGCGACGGCCCGTTCGTTGGCCGGTGCCGTGGTCGCGTCGCCCTGCGTCACGACGACGTGCGGCAGTTGGTTCTCCAGCGCAGCGCATTTGGCCGGGTCGCGCTCCAACACCGCGACCCGCGCACCCTCGTCGAGATAGGCGTCGACAACCGCACGGCCGATACCGGAGCCGGCGCCGACGACAAGCGCCCGTTTGCCCTCCAGCCAGCGCGTCACGGCAGGTCGCTGTCGTCGGTGAGCAGTGGTTGTTGCAGGTTGCCGACCATCGCGGCCAGTGTGTAGTCGTTCTGCCAGGTCAATGCCTCGACCTCCAAAGCGTCGAGACTGATCCAGCGTCCCGATTTGGCAGCTGTGATGAGCAGCCTGGAACCGTTTCGGGTGTCGACCCGGCGCAGCGTCACTTCGGTGAATTCGTTGGCGATGCTTATGGGCTCACCCACCGCACCGGCCAGAAGGTCGTCGAGTGTGCTCATAGGAACACCGCCAGGTTCTGCATGCGCAGGACGGACTCGTCGACATAGATGGTTCGACGCGCCAATTTCCAGCCCTGATCGGTCAGGCGCAGCAGGTCTTCCCGTCCGCAGGACACCAGCGCGGCCTCGTTCACATCGCCACGGCTGCGAAAGAGCAGCTCGGCGGATTCGACGATCAGATGTGCGTCGTCGTCGCAGGCGAATGTCCGGACGTTGGTGATGTGGTGGCGCAGCCGTGACGGAGGGTCTTCGGTCCACGCGTGTTCGGTCGCAAAGCGCGCGACGCGCCTGTTCAATGAGTATTTGTTCTCATCGAAATGGGCCATGCCGGGGGAGGTGTCGAAACCCGCACCCGCGGCCGTGGTCACCCGAACGGGCATGAAGTAGTGGATGTCCTCGGTGAGGGTGTCGAGCCATTCGGAGTACTGCTGGGCATCGAGCAGGTAGGCCTCATCGACCAGGAACTGATGCGCCTGCAGGTGCCGGGAATCGTTGAACGGCAAGGGCCTACCCACCCGGACTTTCGTCGGCGCATGATCGCCCAACACCGCCGACTTCCAGGGTGTGTCGGCATCCGGCCGGGGGGCGTGGCCGCCCCGGTCTTGCGCAGTGGCCGTCATAGCTGGGCCTCCTTCACGGTCGGCTCGCATCGCGGTGCGCCGTTGGTCTGAACCAGGGGGGTGATCGACTCGCGGTGGGTGCCCATGGCTGCCGGAGTGCTCGCCACCGGGGGCAGCTCAAGGTGATCGGCCCACATCCGCAGGATCGCCCGCTGGTTGTTCTCGTTGTAGCCGACCTGGGCGGTGCCGGGACCGTGGAAGCGCTCCGGCGGCAACGCATCCACGACGGGGGTGTCGTCGGCGAGCAGACCCATCCGGCCGTTGAGCAGCAGTTGCCGGGCCATCGATCCGCCGGCGGTATTGGTCAGCGAGACCCAGTTCTCCACGTCGTCCTGTTCGAACATGCCGGTGGAGCCGAAGCACATCAGATAGGCCTTGTAGGAGTCCTTTTTGAACTGCTCGGGAGCTGCCGCGTCCACGGCGAACCACGAGTACACCTCGGTTTCGTTCTCACTGATCGGCTGCCAGGTGCGAATCGAGATGAACGGCAACACGTCTTCGCTGTCTTGAATCTTCGGCCAGTTGTGCACCAGGCTCATGTTGGGAAAACATGAGGCCGCCGAGATCATGAAGCCGTCGTCGCTGACCAGGCGCTGGTGGTCAGGCGACCACACGTCCTTGATGCGGTCCACCATCTCGTCGGGGTAGCCGACGTAGCGCATCCGCTCCTCGAAGGTGCCCGGCGGCAGCTTGTAGGTCGTTCCGCCGCCGCAGGTAGCCCAGTAGGTCGCCCCGTCTTTGCGCTTCTGCGCCTTGGGTTCCCGGAACAACCCGATGTCGACGACCGAGGCGTGGGTGTGCGGTGTGTGATACATGTCCCCGGCGAAGTTCTCGACGCCGATCTTCCAGTTCGCCTTGATGCGCCACCGTTGCGGGCCGCGCACCTGCAGGCCGGCTCGGCTCTGCCGGCTGTAGAAGTCCAGATAGAAGGTGAAGTCGCCGAGAAACTCCTCGAGTGCAGGAGCCTCGGGGTCGAGGCTGATGAAGATCAGGCCGTTGTAGCTGGCCAGATTCGGTGCCGGTAACAGGGTTTGGCCCCGCTTGGAAACCCCCGCCTCGCCGCCGTAGGCCTCCTGATGGAAGGGCAGGCCGGTGATCCGGCCGTCGTTGCGGTAGGACCACCCGTGGTAGGGGCACCGGAAGTTCGAGGCGTTGCCCATCTCCGCACGGCAGATCTGCATCCCGCGGTGCAGGCACATGTTGAACATTGCCCGCACGTCGCCTTTGGAGTCCCGCGCGATGATGAACGAGTCGTTGAGCAGGCGGCGCACCACGTAGTCGCCGTTCTGCGGGATCTCCGATTCATGCGCCACGAACATCCAGGCCCGGCGAAAGAGCCGTTCTTTTTCCAGTTCGAAGATCTCGGCGTCGTTGTAGATATGTGCCGGGATCATTCCCCGCCTGACCTCGTCGAGGACCTGCCGGTGATCAGTCATCGATTGCGACTCCAGTCTTTCAGGACCCACGGTGTCTGTTGTGCAGAAAACGATGCCGCGGTGTGGACCAACCTTGCCAGGAAGGGCCGGTGCAGGTCAACAGCACTGCAACGGCGACCGGTATAGCACTCTGGACTGGCGCTGATCGGGCCGCTGGCGGCTGCGACCGGCCTGCGCGCCGGGCACGGCCGACGCGCGTCGGCCGTGTCCATGCACCGCGATGGTGGCGTAGTGTTTCTGTTATGCAGAGAAAGTCCCCGCTTCCGCCCGAGGCGGCTGCCGGCCGGGCCGGTGTCGAAGGGGACGTGCCGCAATATCCCATCGGATCGGTGGACCGAGCGCTGCAGCTCATCCTGTTGCTGGGCGAGCAGCCGCAGATCCGGCTGACCGACGCGGCGAAGCACTTGAAGGTCGCGTCATCGACCGCTCACCGGCTGTTGGCCATGCTGCAGTACCGGGGGTTCGTCCGCCAGGATCCGGCGTCCAAGGCTTACTTCCCCGGGCCTGCCCTGATGAGCGTTGCGTCTTCGGTGTTCAACCGGATCGATATCGAGGGTGCGGCAAAACCGGTGTTGCAGAGCCTCAGTGAGCGCCTGGGGGAGTCGGTCCATCTGGGCATGCTCGAGGGCGCCAATGTGCGGTTCATCGCCGCGGCCGAGGGGCCGACCGCGGTTCGGGTGGCATCACGGCACGGTCGCGCGATGCCGGCGCACTGCACCTCGACCGGTCAGGCCCTGTTGGCGCAGCTGTCCGACGCGGACTTCCTCCGGCTGTACCCCGATGAGCAGCTCCCGCGCCTCACGGCCCATTCCGTGGGCACCCGGACTGAGCTGCAGCGGGAACTGGCTCGGGTGCGACAGCAGGGATATGCGGTGAACCGCGAGGGCAGCGAGGACGGTGTCGCCTCCGTGGCGGTGAGGATCGCGGCCCGGGCGCCCGGCGTGTTGCTGGCGCTGAACGCCGCTGCGCCCATCCACCGACTCAGCGCTGCGCAGTACGACGGGGTGGCCGATGTGCTGATCGAGGCGGCCACCGAGATCGGTGCCCGGATCGGTTGACCGAGCGTCGGTGCGGCTGTCGGGAATTGGCTGCGCTAAACCGGGTGAAACACGCGGCTGGCGATGAAGGTCGGTCGGGCAGCGGTGCCGCCGAACGGCTCCACGAGAGCGTTGTCCACGCTGTTGTAGACGATGAACACGTTCGAGCGCGCGTACGGGGTGATATTGCTGCTCGACCCGTGCATGCAGTTGCTGTCGAAGAACACCGCAGAGCCGGCGGGGCCGGTGACCTGCCGGATGCCGCACCGATCGGCCAGCCAGCTCAGACTCGCGTCGTCCGGGGTGCCGATCCGTTGCTCGGTGAGAGACGAGCGGTAATGGTCCGGGGGCGTGCTGCCCGGGCAGGAGACGAACCAGCGGTGCGAGCCGGGCATGATCATCAACGACCCGTTGGTGTCCAGGTTCTCGGTCAGTGCCACCGACACGCTGACGGCGCGGGGAGCCGGCATGCCGTCTTCGGCATGCCAGGTCTCAAAGTCGGAGTGCCAATAGAACTCCCGGCCGTTGAAGCCCGGCTTGAAGTTGACTCGGCTCTGGTGCACATAGACATCGGAGCCGAGCAACTGGCGGGCCGGACCCACCAGGCGCGGGTCGGCGACCAGCGCCGCGAAAGCCGGGCTCATCCGGTGCACCTCGAAGATCGACCGGATCGCGGCGCTGTCGCGTTCGCAGATCGAACGCTCGTCGGCGGCCAGGGCGGCGTCGGAGCACAGGCGGTCCAGTTCGTCGCGCAGGTCGGTCACGATCTCGGGGCTCAGCAGGGCGGTGACGGTCAAGAAGCCGTCCGTGTCGAACTGCTCGACCGCGGCCGGGCTCAGCGGACCGCCGTTGGTACCGGGTGCCCATACCACCGGGTGGCGGCGGGGCTCGAGGCCGATCGCGACGTCGTTGCGGGTGGGATAGCGGTCGGCGACGGCAGTCGTCACGACGCGGTCTCGTGGGGCTGTTCGGCGAGCAGGGGGTAGGCGCCGTTCGCGTCGTGCACCTCCTGGCCGGTCACCGGCGGGTCGAAAACGCACACCATGCGCAGGTCGGTGTGGGCCGTCACCCGGTGGCGCTCATGGCCGTCGAGCAGATACAGGGTGCCGTCGCGTAACGGGTGCACCTCGCCGGTCTCGTCGTTGATCAGCTCGCCTTCTCCGCCGACGCAGTACACCGCCTCCACATGGTTGGCGTACCACATCGAGGTTTCGGTACCGGCGTAAAGACAGGTCTCGTGCAGGGAGAACCGCTGGCCGTCACGGGCCAGCAGCAGTCGCCGGCTGTTCCAGGTCTTGGACGCGACATCGCGGTCGGTGCCCTTGATCTCGGCGAGGGTACGGACAATCATCGGCCGGCTCCTGACGTGGTGGCGGTGAGTTCACGGGCGGCGACGGCTTGGACCGACGCAGCGATGATCAGCAGTCCCTCGGCCAGGTCGTCGTCGTCGATGACCAAGGGAGGCATCAGTTTTACGACTTCGCCATCCGGGCCGGAGGTCTCCAGCAGCAGGCCGCGTCCGAACGCCTCGCGGCACACCGCGCCGGCCAGCTCCGGGCGGTCGAAGGCCACCCCGCGGATCAGGCCGCGGCCCCGGACGGCGGCACCGGGGATCGGATCCACCACGTCGCGCAATGCCTGCTCGACCAGTTCGCCCTTGCGCAGCACGGATTTCTCCAAACGATCGTCCGTCCAGAAGTTCAGCGCCGCTGCGGCCGTGACGAACGACGGGTTCTGGCCGCGGAAGGTGCCGTTGTGCTCGCCGGGCTCCCAGACGTCCAGTTCCGGCTTCAGCAGCGTCAGCGCCATGGGCAGCCCGTAGCCGCTGATGGATTTGGAGAGGCAGACGATGTCGGGGACGATGCCGGCGGCCTCGAAGCTGAAGAACGGTCCGGTGCGTCCGCAACCCATCTGGACGTCGTCGACGATGAGCAACAAGTCGTGGCGCCGGCACAACTCGGAAAGGCCGCGCAGCCATTCCAGGCGCGCCACGTTGATGCCGCCCTCGCCCTGGACCGTTTCGACGATCACCCCCGCGGGGTCGTTGAGACCGCTGCCGCTGTCCTCGAGCAGGCGCTCGAACCACAAGAAGTCGGGAACCACGCCGTCGAGATAGTTGTCGTAGGGCATCGGGGTGGCGTGCACCAGCGGAATGCCCGCCCCGCCCCGCTTCATCGAATTGCCGGTGACACTCAGCGAGCCCAGGGTCATGCCGTGGAAGGCGTTGGTGAAGCTGATGATGCTTTCCCGGCCGGTGACCTTGCGCACCAGCTTCAGAGCCGACTCCACCGCGTTGGTTCCGGTCGGTCCGGGAAACTGGACTTTGTAGTCCAGCTCGCGTGGCTTGAGGATCACCTTGTCGAAGCGCGTGAGGAATTCGGCCTTGGCCGTGGTGTTCATGTCCAGGCTGTGCACCACCCGATCCGAACTCAGGTATTCCAGCAGTGGAGCCTGCAGATCGGGGTGGTTGTGGCCGTAGTTGAGCGCACCGGCGCCGGCGAAGAAATCCAGGTACTGCCGGCCGTCGACATCCCACATCCGAGAGCCGACGGCGCGGTCGAACGTCACCGGCCATGACCGGCAATAACTGCGCACCTCGGACTCGAGCGCATCAAAAATCGTCATAGTTCCCCCGTCCGTCGGTTGCTGACAACGGAACGGAACGACAGGTCGCCATCACACTCGTGCCGTGGGTGATTCTCGGCTCGACCCGCCACCCCGTTCGGATCCCCCCGCCTACCTCTCCCGGGGCCCACGGTTATATGTTCGTGACCTTACCGAGACCAATCTGTTATCTCAACCCGGGTCACGCCTCACAGGCGTCGTGGTGGTACCCGAAGCGGTCCGATGCGAAACAGTTCTTCTGCCAGATGGGATTCGGCGAACAAGCCCGCTTCGAACAGCTCGGAACACGCCAGCGGCGCCTCCCACCGGCGCGCGAAGGCCGTGAACAACCGCCGGCTCGCGGCGTTATCGGGTGTGATCGAGGTCTCAACATGCGTAACGCCCGCAGCGACGTGCCTGGAAGCGAGGTGATCGAGCATCAGACCGGCCAGTCCGGCTCCGCGGTGCGCGGCGTCGACCGCCACCTGCCAGATCATCAGGACCTCCGGATGCGTGGGGCGCCGATAGCCGGTTACGAAGCCGCCCGGGTGCCCGTCGACCGCGGCGATCACCGACGTGGCCGCGAAATCGCGGCACCACAGCAGGTAGGCGTATGGGGCATTGACGTCCAGAGTCGCGCTGTCGACGGCCATCCGCCACAGGCGCGGGCCGTCCGCCACGGTCGGAGTCCGAAGCCGGACACGATCCGTATCGGTCATCGCTTCGACGGTACTGGGCGGCCGCCCTCAGGGCGCGGCAGGCGGGCTGGGCGGTGGCGCCGGCGGCATCCGCAGGGTGCGCAGCGCCTCCAGCGGTGGGCGACCTTCGGGTTCGGCCTTCACCGGGACCAACCGCAGTGCGGCCAGCGGAAAGAGTCCGCACAGCGTGAACGACAGCGGGTAGCCGACGGCGCCGATCAATGCGCCGAAAATCGGGGGAGCGATTCCGGCGGTCAGCCGCTGGGTGGTGTTCTGGATGCCCAGCGCGCGCCCGCTCCAGTACGGTCCCGCCATCTCGGCCACCGCGGTAGAGGCCAATCCGTTGTCCAGCACGGTGATCACCGCCGCGACCACCATCGCGGCTTCGGCAAGCCGGGAGTGCAGGTGATCGGTGGCCCCCAGAGCCAGCATCGCGAGCGCTCCGGCGACGGCGAGGCCGCGGATCGGGCGCAACCGCGACCCCACGCGGTCCGACCACCGGCCGGCAGCCACCCGGCCCGCCGCGCCGAGCAGCTGCGACACCGTGACCAGCCCACCCGCGGCGGCGATCGACCAGTGGGTGTCCACTATCAGCCACACCAACATGAAAGTGGCGAGCACACACTGCGGCACCATCAGCAGCGCCGAGGACAAGTGGATGCGCCACAACACCTTCGAATTGCGGTACGGGCTGGCCAGTTCCGCGCCGGAGGCCGTCGACCGCGGCCTGCGCGGCGGATCGACCACGCCGATCACACACGCCACCGCTGCCACCGCGGTCAACGTCGCCGGGAACATCAGTGCCCGCGCCAGTCCGTGCTCAGCCAACTCGGGAATCACCTCGGCCCCCAGCGCGATTCCCAGGGGCTGTGCGGTCTGGCGGATGCCCATCACCAGTCCACGCTGGTGCGGTGGAAACCAGCCCGTCACCAACCGGCCGCTGGCGGTGTTGGCGCTGGCGGCGGCCATACCACCCAGAAACAGGAAGGCGCCGACGCCGATCAGCGAGTGCGCCGACGCGGCGGCGAACGTGGCCAGCGCCGTCAGCGCCGAACCGACACTCAACACGATGCGCTCGCCGACTCGGTCCAGCAGAGCGCCCCACGCGAACAGCGTCAAGACCATGCCGAAACTGGGCATCGACGCCAGCAGGCCGGCCATCGCCAGGTTGGTCTCCCGCTTGGTCTCCAGCATCGGGATGACGAAGGCGATGCCGTTGATGAAGACGAACGAGCACAACGTCGCCAGCAGGGCGACGACCATCACCGACCAGCGAGCGGCTGTGCCGATCGACTCGGTGGACATCCGACCATGCTTCCACAGCTGGCCTGGCAGGACGGCGAAGCTGGGCTGGTCGACGCGCGACCCGCTTCGCCCGGCTCCGCCGCGCTTGCGGTCGGCTTGGGCTGGTTGATGGCGACCCGCTTCGCCCGGCTCCGCCGCGCTTGCG
>NZ_JRMK01000081.1:0-20147 GCF_000972925.1 Mycobacterium sp. UM_Kg1
GATGTGTATAAGAGACAGGAGTGGCGCGGCGCAGCAGATCCAGTGGGCTCTCGTTGAACCGGAAGTTGTTCACCGCCGCGGTCACCTGACCGTCTTCCACCAGATACACACCGTCGCGGGTCAGCCCGGTCAGCAGCAGCGTCGTCGGGTCGACCTCGCGGATGTACCACAGCGTGGTCAGCAGCAGCCCGCGCTCGGTCGAGGCGATCATTTCGTCCATGCTGGCCGAACCGCCCGTCATCAACAGGTTGTCGGCGGGCAGGGCCACCGGGGCGCCGAACTCGGCGGCCGCGGCCCGCGGATAGGCCAGCGCGTTGATCACCCCGCCCCGAATCCAGTCCACGCACCCGATGTCCAGGCCGTTGTCGAACACCGACGCCGTCTCCGAGGAGGTGCCGGTCGCCACGAACGGCGCGCACTCCAGCCCGAACGCGTGCGGGTCGGAGTACAACGTCAGCGGCAGCTCCGTCAGCCGCTCCCCCACCCGGGTGCCGCCGCCGGGTGCTGCCAGCGCGGTGCGGCCCTCTTGGGCTCCGCGGCCGCTCATCGTCCAGCCGAGATAGATCATCATGTCGGCCACCGTCGACGGCGGCATCAGCGTCTCGTAGCGCCCGGCCGGCAGCTCGACGGTGCGTGCCGCCCAGCCCAACCGCGTCCCCAGCTGCTCCAGGAGGGAGTCGGTCGGGACGTCGACGAAGTCCGGGGTGCTGATCCCGGCCCAGGCACTGGCGCCGTCGCGTTTGCCGTTGATCTCCACCGTCCCGGTGGGCTGGGTGAAACGCCGCCGCAATCCGGTCGAGGACGCCAAGAACGTGGTCTCGACCTCGTGGCGGGCAAAGCCGTAGAGCGCCTCGGCGCCCTTGAAGCCGCGACTCAGTCCGGCTGCCAGCTCGGTGAACACCTCCGCGCCGGTCTGGGGCACCGGCGCGTCCCAGTCCTGGGGTGCGTCGGTGCCGCCCAGCAGCGGCGTAGCGTCCCGCGCCAGCGGTGCCTGCGCGGCCGCCGCCGCCGACGCCGCGACCAGTTCGGGGATCAGCGCGGGGTCCACCTCGGCCGAGCTCAGCGAACCGACGCGCGATCCTTCGTCGTCGGTGACGATCGAGATCACCGTCGTGGTCCGGCTGGTCGACACCCCGTTGGTGGTCAACGAGTTGCCGGCCCAGCGCAACGATGCCTCGGTCCGGTCGGTGACCAGCACGATGGTCTCGGCACGGTCGCTGCGGGCCGCGGCCAGCGCGGTGTCGACGACGTCTTGCGGCCCGATCATTCCCGACCCCCCTCGCTGCGCGTGTTGAGCACGTTGATCCCCCGGAACAGCGCCGACGGGCAGCCGTGGCTGACCGCGGCCACTTGACCGGGCTGAGCCTTTCCGCAGTTGAACGCCCCGCCGAGCCGCCACGTCTGCGGCCCGCCGACAGCTTCCATCGCATTCCAGAACTCCGTGGTGGTCGCCTGGTAGGCGACGTCGCGCACCTGCCCGTCGAGCCGGCCGTCCCGAATCCGGAAGAAACGCTGCCCGGTGAACTGGAAGTTGTAGCGCTGCATGTCGATCGACCAGGACCGGTCTCCGACGATGTAGATGCCGTCGTCCACCCGGCTGATGAGATCGGCCGTGGACAGGCCATCGGTTCCGGGCTGCAGCGACACGTTGGCCATGCGCTGGATCGGAACGTGATGCGGGGAGTCGGCGTAGGAGCAGCCGTTGGAACGGGCTTGGCCCAGCCGGGGGGCGAACACCCGATCGAGCTGGTAGCCCACAAAGCGCCCGTCGCGCACCAGGTCCCAGCTCTGGGCGGCCACCCCTTCGTCGTCGTAGCCGACACTCGCCAGCCCGTAGGGCACCGTGCGGTCGGCGGTCACGTTCATCACCGGCGAGCCGTAGCGCAGCGTACCGAGCTTGTCCGGGGTGGCGAACGACGTCCCGGCATAGGCCGCCTCGTAGCCGATCGCTCGATCGTATTCGGTTGCGTGGCCGATCGATTCGTGGATGGTCAGCCACAGATTGGTCGGGTCGATCACCAGGTCCGTCGGCCCGGCCGCCACGCTGGGCGACTTCACCTTCTCGGCGAGCAGCACCGGAATCTCCGCCAGCTCGCCCGACCAGTCCCACACCTCGTCGCCGGCGACCGCCTCCCACCCGCGTGCGGTCGGCGGCGCGCAGGTGCGCATCGAGTCGAAACCGTCCGGACCGACGGTGACCGCGTCGCACACCGGCATCAGCCGCACCCGCTGCTGGGTGATCGACGAGCCGAACGTGTCGGCGTAGAAGGTCTGCTCCTTGACCGCGGTCAGCGCGGCCGTCACGTGGTGCACGCCGTCGGCGGCCAGCAACCGGCCCGAGTAGTCCTCCAGCAAGGCGATCTTGTCGGCCGTCGGCACCTCGAACGGATCGATCCGGTAGTCCGAGACCCAGCTGGCATCGCGGTACACCGGTTCGGCGGCCAGCTCGACCCGTTCGGCGTTGAGGACGGCCAGCGTCTTGGCGACCTGCACCGCACACCGGGCGGTCTCGGCGGCCACGTCGGGCGCCAGTTCGGCATGCGAGGCGAAGCCCCAGGTGCCGTCGACGATCACCCGCACTGCGAAGCCCAGTTCGCGGTTGAGCACGGCGGTCTCCAGGGCACCGTCACGCAGCCGGATGACCTCGGTGGCGATCCGGTGAATACGCAGGTCGGCGTGTTCGGCGCCCGCCGCTTTGGCCGCCGACAACGCGGCGTCGGCCAACTCGTGGCGGGGCAGGTCCAGAAACTCGGTGTCGATCCCCCGGTTCGCGCTCACCCGTCCACCGTAACGACGTACCGAAGGTTGACCGCGGAATAGGTGTCCATAATGATCACCGCGTGACTGCCCCGCAGCGACTGGTTCAAGACGGTGTCCGCCACTACGGCCGCTTCGAGGGGCGAGTCCGCGACGTCAATCCCGTCGACGCGCACCGCGGACTCGCGCGCCTGTGGCGCGAGTTTCGGCTCAAGGAATGGATCGGATTCGGCCTGATCCATCCCGAGATGTCGGGCGCGATGATCATGCAGGACGTCAAATACCTGGCGTCGTCGGAGCTGTTCGTCCGTGATCAGGCCAGCGGCGTCCTGGTGGAGAAAAGCGCCCGCTTCCGGGGCGGAAGCCTGGGCCTGCCCGACGACCTGCTGCACGGCGGCCGCTGCCGGGTCAAGACCCGGCGTTATCTGCTCGACTACGCCTTCGATGCCCCGGCCGGCACCATCACCATCCGGATGGACTGTGCGGCCGACCGCCGCGGGCCGGCGATCACCGGTGCGCTGACGCTCTACATCGACGGGGCCGCACCGCCGCTCAGCCTCAGCGCCAGGCTCACCTCGACGATGGCCTACTACACCTTCAAGCAGCCCTTTCCGGCCGGCGGGTCACTCACGGTCGGTGACCGCAGCTACGTCTTCGACCCGGCCCGCGATTTCGCCATCCTCGATGAACATCGTTCGCAGTTCCCGTATTCGACGACGTGGACGTGGGGCACGTTTGCCGTGCACATGCCCGGTGGTGTGGTCGGTTCCAATTTCGTCGAGCGGCAGGAGCTCAGCGACGACGACGACGAGTCCTGCAACTGGGTTCCCGGCGGGGTCGAGCCGCTCGCGGGCGTCGAGTTCGCCTTCGCATCCGACGAGCCGCTGTCGAGCGCGCAGGTGCGCGACCGTGACGGTCGCCTGGATGTGACGTTCACGCCGGCCGGCCGCAAAGCGGTCAAGGCCAACCTGGTGGCCGCCGGCATCGACTATTGGCAACTCGCCGGAACCTACCGGGGAACGGTGCGATCCTTGGCCGGAGAGTGTTTCGCCTTCGATCACGTGCCGGGGGTGCTTGAGCGGATGAAGGCCCGCTTTTGAGTCCACGTCAGCGCCGCGCTGCTGCGATGAGCCCGACGCTGGGTTATGCGCTGCTGGCCCCCAGCCTGTTCGGCGTGGTCACCTTCCTGCTGCTGCCGATGCTGGTGGTGGTGTGGCTGAGCCTGCACCGCTGGGATCTGCTGGGGCCGATCACTTATGTGGGGGCCGACAACTGGCGGTCGGTGCTGACCGATCCGGTGTTCGGCAACTCCCTTGTGGTGACCGTGCTCTTCGTCGCGTTCGTCGTGCCGGTCCAGACGGTGCTGGGGCTGGCGGTGGCGATGCTGCTGGCCCGCGGGTTGCCGGGCAGCGGCGTGTACCGCACCGTGTACGTGCTGCCCTGGATCTGCGCACCGTTGGCGATCGCGGTGCTGTGGCGCTGGATTCTGAGCCCCACCGACGGCGCGGTGAGCACCGTGCTGGGTCACCGCATCGAATGGCTGACCGATCCCGGGCTGGCGCTGCCGGTGACCTCGGCGGTGGTGGTGTGGACCAATGTCGGCTATGTCGCGCTGTTCTTCCTGGCCGGCATCCTGGCCATCCCCACCCAGGTGCTGTCGGCGGCGCGGATCGACGGGGCCAACGCATGGCAGCGGTTCTGGCGGGTCACGTTGCCGATGCTGCGCCCCACCATGTTCTTCGTCGTGGTCACCGGCGTGGTCAGCGCAGCGCAGGTCTTCGACACCGTCTACGCGCTGACCGGCGGCGGACCCGGCGGACGCACCGACCTGATCGCGCACCGCATCTATGACGAGGCGTTCGGGTCGGCGGCCATCGGCCGGGCCGCGGTGATGGCACTGGTGCTGTTCGCAGTGCTGGTCGGGGTGACGGTGCTCCAGCAGCTCTCCTTCGGCCGGCGGGTCAGCTATGACCTCACGTAACGCTGCCGTGTATGCGCTGCTGACCCTGGGCGCGCTGATCACCCTGGCGCCCTTCGGGCTTGGGCTGCTGACGTCGTTCACTCCGGCCCGCCAGTTCGCCACCGGCACCCCGCTGTCCTGGCCCGACCCGGCGACGCTGGACAACTACGCCGACCTCGCCGGCGCCGGCTTCGGCCGGGCGGCCGCGGTCACCGCGCTGATGACCGCGGTGATCGTGCTGGGCCAGTTGACCTGCTCGGTGCTGGCCGCCTATGCGTTCGCGCGCCTGGAGTTTCCGGGTCGCGACCAGCTGTTCTGGGTGTATGTGGCAACCCTGATGGTGCCGGCCACCGTCACGGTGGTGCCGCTGTATCTGATGATGGCGCAAACCGGCCTGCGGAACACCTTCTGGGCGCTGGTGCTGCCCTTCGTATTCGGCTCTCCGTACGCGATCTTCTTGCTGCGTCAGCATTTCCGTACCGTGCCCCGCGATCTGATCCACGCCGCGCGCCTGGACGGCGCGAACACGCTGGACGTGATCGTGCACGTGATGATGCCGGCCAGCAGACCGATTCTGGTCACCCTCGGACTGATCACCGCGGTCTCGCAGTGGAACAACTTCATGTGGCCGTTGGTGATCACCAGCGGCGACAAGTGGCGGGTGCTCACCGTGGCGACCGCCGCACTGCAGTCCCGCTACGACGCCCAGTGGACGCTGGTGATGGCGGCGACCACGGTGGCGATGATCCCGCTGATCGTGCTGTTCATGGTGTTTCAGCGCCGCATCGTGGCGTCGATCGTCGTCACGGGGATCAAGTGAGCCGGCCGCGGTTCTCCACCGCGTTCGCCGCGGCGGTCGTGGCACTGGCGGCGCTGCTGGGCGCGGCGGCGGTGCTGCTCGACCGCGCCGCCACACCCTCAGCATCCGGGGCGACGGTGGTGACGGTTCGACTGTGGGACGAGCAGGTGGCGGCCGCCTACCGCCAGTCGCTGGCGGCGTTCAGCCGCAGTCACCCCGGCATCGAGGTGCGCGTCAACGTCGTCGCCTACCGGACCTACTTCGACACGCTGCGCACCGATGTCGCCGGCGGCGGCGCCGACGACATCTTCTGGCTCTCCAACGCCTATCTGGCCGGTTATGCCGACAACGGCCGGTTGCTGCGCATCGATGCGGCGGACCCGGATTGGGAGCCCTCGGTGGTCGCGCAGTTCACCCGCGACGGCACGCTGTGGGGGGTTCCGCAACTGACCGACGCCGGGATCGCGGTGTACTACAACGCGGATCTGCTGGCCGCCGCCGGGGTCGACCCGGCTGTGCTGGCGCGGCTGCGCTGGGACCCGCAGGGCACGCACGACACCCTGCGCCCGCTGCTGGCCCGGCTCACCCGGGACAGTGCCGGGCGCAGCGCCGGCACCCCGGGCTTCGACGAGCGCCGTATCCGGCAGTGGGGATACAACGCCGCCAACGATCCGCAGGGCATCTACCTGAATTACCTCGGCTCGGCCGGCGGAGTCTTTCAGCGCGGTGACGAATTCGCCTTCGACAATCCGGCTGCGGTGGCGGCCTTCAGCTATCTGGTGCGCCTCATCAACACCGATCACGTGGCGCCGCCGGCATCGGAGACCAACACCAACGGGGACTTCTCCCGCAACCAGTTCCTGGCCGGCCGGATGGCGCTGTTTCAGTCCGGCACCTACAGCCTGGCGGCGATCGCCGAGCGGGCCCGGTTCCGCTGGGGGGTGGCGATGCTGCCGGCCGGGCCGGTGGGCCGGGTCAGCGTCACCAACGGGATCGCGGCGGTGGCCAACGCCGCCACCCGGCACCCGGCAGCGGTGCGGGAGGTCCTGGCGTGGCTGGGCAGCAGTGCGGGCAACGCCTACCTGGGGCGACAGGGTGCGGCGATACCGGCGGTGCTCAGCGCCCAACGGGTCTACTTCGACTACTGGCGCCGGCGCGGTGTCGACATCACGCCGTTCTTCGCGGTACTCGACGGACCCCGAATCGCCGCGCCCGGCGGCGGGGCGGGCTTTCCCGCCGGAAACCAGGCCATCAAGCCCTATTTCGACGACATGTTCCTCGGCCGCTCCGAGGTGGGCACTGCCCTGCATGACGCCCAGGACGCCGCCAACGCCGCCGCCCGCCGGTAACGCGGACGGTCGTGCGCGAGCCTCAGGATGTGGCAAGCACCGTCAATTCCACCGCCACGGCCGAACCGCACATCAGCACCACGATCGCCGCGGCAACCAGGTCGTTGACGCCCGGCCGCGCCGGCGCGGCCGAAATCTGGCCGATACCACCGCGGGCGGTGATCGCGTCGCCCATCTCGTCGGCCCGCCGCAAGGTGACGGTGATGGCGGCCGTGATCAAGTCGATGGCCTCGCGCGCCCACTGCCGTCGCCGCTGCCGCCGGGTACGCGGCCGCGTCCGGGGCCGCAGCCGGCGGGCGGCGTAGAGCACCCGGAACTCGTCGATCAGCATCGGAAACGCCCGCAACGCCAGCGCCAACGTCACCGCCCAGTCGTCGATGGGGATCCGCAGCAGCCGCAGCGGCTTGCCCAGGGCGGCGACCGCCGGGGCGATCTCGGCGACATTGGTCGTCCACGACACCATCGCCCCCAAACCGAGCAGCACGATCGACAGCGCCGTGATCCGCAGGAAGTACAGCAGCCCGCCCAGCCCCGCCGGATCGCCGCCGGACATGGCCGCGGTCACTCCGCCCACCACCAGCAGCACCCACAGCCAGCGCGGTACCGAGGGCACCGCACCCCGGGGGATGTGGGCGAGCCGGGCCGCGCCGAGCACCAGCAGCGCCACCGCCCCGATGGTCGCCCAGCCCGGGTAGAAGGTCAGCAGGACCGAGATACCGAAGACCACCGTCAGCTTGGTCCCGGCCCACAGGCGGTGCACCACGGAGTCGCCGGGCACCGGCCGCAACAGCACCACCGGGCGCGGCTGCCCCGTCACGCCGCACCCGCCGGGGCCGGCACCAGTACGCCGTTGCGCAGGTGCAGGGTTCGCGGGCACAGATCGCCGAGTCCGGCGAAGTCGTGCGAGATCACCACCACCGTCAGCCCGGTCTCGCGCCGCAGGTCCTCGAGCAGGCGCAGCAAGCCGTCCCGGCTGGCGGCGTCGAGCCCGGCCAGAGGTTCGTCGAGAATCAGTGCCCGGGGCGACCGGGCCAGCAGGCCGGCCAGCACCAGGCGGCGCATCTGTCCGCCGCTGAGTTGGTCGATGCGCCGGCCGGCCAGGGCCGCGTCCAGGCCCACGGCGGCCAGTGCGGCGCTGACCCGGTCGTGATCGCGGGGGGAGAATCCGGCCGCCGACGCCACTTCCAGGCCGACATAGCCGCGCATCAACTGCAGCCGCGCCGCTTGGAAGGACAGCGCGACCGCGCCCACCTGCTGGTCGGCGGGCCGACCGCCCAGCAGGCAACTGCCCGTCGTCGGGGTCGTCAGGCCGGCCATGATCCACGCCAGGGTGGACTTGCCCGAACCGTTGCCGCCATGGATCAACAGGCCGTCGCCCTCGGCGACGCTGAAGGTGATGTCGCGCAACGCGGTCTTGGCCCACGGGGTGCCGCTGGCGTACTCGTGTCCCACGCCGCGCAGTTCGAGCACCGGCGGCCCGGACCGGTGCGGTGCGGCACCGCCGGCGGAGGTGGGCACCTGAGCGGTCTCGACCATCACGGTGTTGTCGCGGGAACCGGACAGGTCGATGGTCCGGTCGGCACTGCCGGCCTCGTCGTTGTAGTGGGTGATGTGCACCAGTGACGTGCAGCGCCGGCCGGAGCACCCGGCCAGCTCCGAGAGCACTCCCAGCAGCACCTCCCGGCCCCGCGGGTCGACCATGCTGGTGACCTCGTCGGCGATCAGCAGCGCGGGTTCGCGGGCCAGCGCCGCGGCCACCGCCAACCGCTGCAGCTCCCCGCCGGACAGCCCACCGGTGTCGCGCTTGGCGAATCCGGCCAGGCCGACCTCAGCCAGCAGCCGCTCGACGTCAGGGGTGGTCCCCGGCGGCAGCCCCCACACCACGTCGTCGGCGACCCGGGTGCCCAGCACCTGGCTCTCCGGGTGCTGCATCACCACCGCGGTGCCACCGGGCGCGCCGAGTCCCACCGCACCGGGACGCTCGACGGTGCCGGCGGTCGGCGCCCGCCCGGCCAGCAGCAACATGAGCGTGGTCTTGCCCGAACCGTTGGCACCGGTCACGGCGACGTGTTCGCCGGCTCGCACCTCCAGGCTCACCGGCCCCAGCGCGTCGTGGTCGGACTGCGGATACCGGAACCGCACCCGATCCAGCCGGACCGGGACCGGCGCCACCGGGCCGGACTCGTCGGGCAGGTCGAGCTTGTGCACGTCGGGAACTCCGCGGAGCCGGTCGAGCACCCGCGACAGCGCCCACCAGCCCAGCAGCGAGACGATCATGACGCTGATGGTCATCTGCGCCAGAATGAGCCACTGCCAGTAGCGCAGCAGCACTCCCAGGAATCCGTTCAGGTCCGCGGCGGCGCGCTGGAACTCCGGTAGCGGGACACGCGCCATGGCCGCCGCGACACCGTTCACATTGGCCGTGATGGTGTCGAAGATCAGCCGGCGCAGCCGCGACAGCACCGTCAGCGCCAACACCATGGCGATACCGAAAACGCCGCCGGCCACCGCAGATGCCGCGATCACGGTGGGCAGACCGCGTCGGTGACGCTTGATGACACCGGTCAGACCGCCGATGTAGGCACTGTTGACCACCGTCATGAAGCCGCCCATTCCGGCGATCAGAAACGCGATGGTCGCGGCGGCGACGGTGGCGGCGATCAGCACCCGGATCCGGTAGCGGTAGGCCAACAGACCCATCGGAACCGTCCCGAGCAGCGCCAGCCCGCCGGCGAACGGAACCACCACCGCGATGATCGCCGTCGCCGCGCACAGCGCCGCCATCACGGCGGCCTGCGCGGTCTCGACGGGCCGCATCGACCGCCCCCGGACTCGGGTATCGCCCTGGCCGGTCTTCGTCACCCGTCGATTCTGCCAGCCGTCGGACCCCTTCCTGCTGCATGTACCGGCCTCGTCCACTTTCGTGCACGGTTGTGAAATACTTGCCCGATGGTTGCCCCCGCCCAAGCCAGCCTTGGAGCCGATTTGCTCAGCGTGGTATCCCGGCTCAATCGGCTTGCCACGCAGCGCGTCGCGCTTCCGATCCCCGGCGCGCAGGCTCGATTGTTGTCCACTATCGAGGACTTGGACGTCGCCCGGATCTCCGACTTGGCAGCGGTGGACCATTGCTCACAGCCGACCATGACCACCCAGGTGCGCCGCCTGGAGGACGCGGGCCTGACCACCCGTACCCCCGACCCGCTCGACGCGCGCGCCGTCCTGATCCGAATCACCGAGAAGGGCGTCCAGACCATGGCGCGGGTTCGCCAGGACCGGGCCGCGGCGATCGACCCCGAGCTCGACCGGCTCTCGGCAGCCGATCGCCAGACCCTTGCCGACGCCGTCGAGGTGTTGCACCGATTCCTCGCCGAGACCGCACCGACCCGGCCGGCCCGCTGACCGGCGCTGCGACCCGGGCCGCAGCGCGGCCCCCCGAATTCCTCGCGGCCGAACCGCCGCACCTCGCACCGCTCGGCTCGCACCGTTTCCGCTGAGCTGTTTCCAGCCCGGCCCCTTTCGGAATATGCTCACAGCGGCATCGGCCCGAAGCGATCCCAGGCTCCCTGCGGCGGGCCCCTGGGCTGCCGGTCTTCGGGGGAAGGACATCGTGGCGGACAGATTGGCGCTGGTCACCTCGATCGCCGCCCAATTGATGGCCACCACGCCTTCGACCGCAGCTGCGATCAGCGAACGGGTGCTGCAGACGCTGGTCGAGCAACTGCACGTCGACGCAGCATTCCTGCGCCACAACGATCATGAGATCCGCGCGTCGAAACTGGCCGCCGAATGGCCGCCGCGTACCGATCCACCGGACCCGGATCCGCTCGCCGTGGTCTCGTTCACCACCGCCGACCCGGTCTTCACCTCCTGCGCCCACGGCAAGCAGGTCGCGGTTATGCGCCCGGACCCCGGGGAGTCCGGCTATGTACGCCAGATGGCGCGGGAGCATTCGGTGGAGTCGCTGTCGGTGGCCACCGCGCCGCTGATCTCCGGCCCGGTGACCATCGGCATGCTGGGTCTGGTCAAGTTCCGGCGGCCCAAGTGGCGGACCGAGGAACTCAACACGATCGAGGCGATCGCTTCGCTGTTCGCTCAGCTGCAGGCTCGTGTCGCTGCCGAGGAGCGGCTGCGCTATCTGGCCGACCACGACGACTTGACCGGCCTGTACAACCGGCGAGCCCTGGTCGCGCACCTGTCCGAGCGGCTCGTCGCGGGCAAGCCCGGACCGGTCGGCGTGTTCTACATCGACCTCGACCGGCTCAAACCGATCAACGACTACCTCGGGCACGCCGCCGGTGACTGGTTCATCCAGGACTTCGCCCGGCGCCTGCGCGCCTATGCCGGCAACCGGTCCGTGGCCGCGCGGATCGGCGGTGACGAATTTGTCGTCATTCCGGACTGGCCGATGTCGATGGCCAGCGCGGAGACCTTCGCCGACCGGCTCCAGAGCGCCCTGCGCGCGCGGGTCGACATCCAGGGCCACTCGGTCAACAGCACCGTCAGTGTGGGCGTGACGGTGGGACTGCCCGGCCAGGACACCAGCGCGGGTCTGCTGCATCGCGCCGACGAAGCGGTGCTGGCGGCGAAACGCGGCGGCGGTAACCAGACGGTCAGCTCCACCGACGACATGTCCCTGAAAAGCTTGTTCCGCAAAGACATCGAGCTGCACATGCAGGGCAAAATCGACGACGAGTCGCTGCTGCTGTACTACCAGCCCGAGGTCGATCTGTGGAGTGGCGCCATCGTCGCGGTGGAGGCGCTGGTGCGCTGGCGTCATCCCACCCGCGGGTTGCTGCTGCCGAGTTCGTTCATCGGCATCGCCGAGTCGGCCAATCTCGCCGACGATCTGGGCCGGTGGGTGATGCGCAGTGCCTGCGCGGAGTACAGCCGGTGGCAGGCCAACGGCGTTCGGACCAACGCCACCCTGCGCATCAATGTCTCGCCAGTTCAGTTGGCGGCCCGCGGATTTGTCCAGAATGTGGTGGACACCGCCGGCGAGTTCGGCCTGCGGCCCGACTCGCTGTGCCTGGAGATCACCGAGCGCGCGGTGGTGCAGAACATCGAGACGACCCGTCGCACGCTGGCCGAACTGCGCGAAGCGGGTGTTCAGATCGCCATCGACGACTTCGGCACCGGCTACGCCGTGTTGTCGCACCTGAAGGATCTGCCGGTCGACATCCTCAAGATCGACACGGTGTTCGTGCGTGAATTGGGCGTCAACCCTGGCGATCTCGCGATTGTTCGGGCCATCATCGCCCTGGCCGAGGCGTTCGGACTGCAGGTGGTCGCCGAGGGCGTGGAAACTTCAGCGGCCGCGCTCACCTTGATGCGGCACGGTTGTCACCGGGCGCAGGGTTTCCTGTTCTCACGTCCGGTTCCGGGTCCGGCCGCCGAAGCTATGCTGGCGTCGCGCTGGATGGCGATGCCATTCCTGGCAGACAGCCAGGCTCTGGTGATCTGACCAAGCAACTCGCCCGGTGGAAAGCGGCACGCAACCGCACCCCCGACTGCCTGCCGGCGAGCGCAGCCGTCGGTGCGGTGCACCAACGCGGCTCGGCGTGCGGCGGCAATCGGCGATGCGGACCCCTCGAGGTGCCCCGGGCGATGCTGCGGGAGGAAGCGGAAGACACCGGCAGAGGCGCACGCGTGGGCGCCCCCGATCCGTACAGACCAGTTCCTCGCATAATCCGGAATATTACATACCTTTTGAATGGTGTCCAATCACCAACAGACTGTGTGTCACATCACCTTCCCGGGGGCACCGCGCCCCACATTGGCCCACATTTCCGACACCCGCCGCCCCGCCGCCAGAACCGCGCGTTGAAACGCTCGGCACCCGTCATAATCAGCCGATGGAGCGACGGCGCAACGCGCAAACCCCCCTGGCACCGATGGAGACGCTGCGACAGCTGCCGGCCCTGGTCGCCCTCGAGCGGATCCCCGTTCCGGTGCTCGCGATCGCCGACGACGGCACCATCTTGTTCGCCAACAGCGGGTTTGCCGACATGCTGGGCTACAGCCAGGAAGAGGTGCTGTCCCTGGAATTCCGCCAGATCTTCGGGGAAGTGCCACCGGCCGAGGAGTCAGCCCTGTCGGTCATGCACTCGCTGGCCAATCTGGTTGTCTCCCTGGAACATCGGGACGGATCAACGGTCCGGGCACTGATGAGCAAGTCAGCACTCGAACGCGCCGACGACCGCGTCGCACTCGCCACCTTCCAAGATCTCACCGAGCAGCTCTGGCTCGAAGAGCGCTAGCGTCAGGCGGCCGCGGCGATCGAGCCGCTATCGGTGTTGATACCGCAGGGCATCGCGCGCCAGAACCTGTTGGAAGTACGCCAGCGAATCGGGTGCCACGATGGCCGGCAGCATCATCTCCCACATCCGGGTCACGCGGCCGACACCGTCCTGCGGGGCATGCGTCAAAAGCCACGTCCCGAGCATGGCCGAGGTGATCGATTCGGCAGCATGGCGCGCATCGAGATCCTCGCGCAGGTCGCCTTCGGCTATCGCCCGCGTTATCTGGTCGGTGACCGCAGCCGCCCATTCGCCGCCGACCCGTGCCCCCAATGCGTTGTCCTCCGCCAGCGCGAAGACCAGGTGACCGGCGGCGCGCGCCTCCTTGTCGACCGACAGCACCTCGGTGACCGCGAAGATGCCGTGGATCATGCCCTCCAGGGCAGGCGAAGACGGCTGGCACATCTTGCGGAAAGTGGTCAAGACCGTGGTGAACCCACCCTCGATGATGGCCGTCACCAACGAGTCCATCGAGTCGAAGTGGTGGTAGAGCGCGCCTTTGGTCACCCCGGCCCGCTCGATGATCGCGGTTCTTCCCGCCGCGACATAACCGACCTCGCCGAACACGTCGATGGCCGCGTCCAGCAGCTTGCGCCGAGTCGCCTCGGACCGCACCTGGCGTGCCATCAGCCGGCCTCATCGTCGAGCACGGTGGGCTTGTGCTCCTGCTCGGGCTGCCCGGTCGCGGCCTTGATCGCCAGCACGGTGCGACGCCGGACGAACTGTGCGAAATAGTCGATGCGGTCGGCGGGCACCACGCTGGGCAGCACTATCGACCAGACCCGCTCCAGCTCACGCAGAAACTGCTCGGGCTCATCGAGATTGCCCGCCTGCCGCAGGCCCAGGTACAGCGCGACCATCATCCGGACCACGTCCTGCGGATCACGCTCAAGCACATCGCCTTCGGCGATGGCCCGCTCGGCGACCACACTGAGCCCCCCGATCACGTTGTTGAGCACCGATGCCTGTAGCCCCTCGGCGCGGCCCACCACCGGCAGCAGATGCAGCAGAGCCCGGGCGCCGTCACTTGTGAGGTCTTCGACCGCCATCAGGTAGCCCACGTCCAACAGCGTTTCCAAGCCGGAAAGCTTGCGGTCCACCAACGCCCGGACGGCCGCTCCGCCCTTGGCGAGTTGTTCGTCGATGACGGCAAGCGCGAGCGCATGCTTAGAACGAAAATGAAAATACATCGCGCCCTTGGTCAATTCCGCTTCGGCGAGAATGTCATCGAGCCCGACATCGTGAAAGGGCCGCTGCGCGAACTGATGCGCAGCGGCACGGATGATCTGCTGGCGCGTTGCATCGGCACGCCGGTCGGTCGGATCAGCCAATGCCCGAGCTCAGCCTCATCGAAGACCCCCAGTCGTACCACACCGGGGTAACGGTATCAGTCGAATGGCAGAGTTCACCCATTTCTATACTTGGAATAGCCATTCACCTTTGATGCCATTCTGAAAACGCCAATTCGGCGGTGCCGGATTGCATTCGGTCTGCTCGCGCCCGTCCCGCCCGGCGGTGCTCGCGTGCGAGGGGACACGCCACGGCTACCCGTCGGGCAATGCGAACGCGACGAACTGGGTCACCTGGCTCGCCGAGAAGTTGTCGTCGCTGACCAGTATCACCGTCCGGCGGCCGTCGGGCAGCCGCGGACCCAACGTCAGGCCCTCGATGTTGTCCAGCGGGTGCAGGCCCGGGGTCATGGACAGGTCGGCCAACAGGGTCTTGCGCATCGGGGTCACGTCGGAGCCGGCCAGCGCCGGGATAGTCAGCACATCGGTGGCGCCGGCGATCTCGGCGCGAAACAGTCGCACCGTCGGGTGTTGGCCGTAGGCGCGTTCGGTCACCAGGAACTCGGTGTCCGACAGGGCCACCAGGTCGGTGAGCCCGTTGATGCCGGCCCGCCCGGCGCCCTGGTCAGCCGGCTCCAGCCGGTAGGCGTACTGGGCGACCGGCGCATGCGGCGCGGACCCGGTCAGGTCGTAGGCGGTGATGCGCGTCAGGGCCCCGTGGGCAGCATCGGGCAGGGGTCCGTCGTCGTAGCCCGGCCCCTCCATCGCGGCAAACAGCATCCGCCCGTCGCCGGTCACCGTCAGTCCCTCGAGGGTGGTGTTGCGGCGCGGCCCGGTGAGCTGTTGCGACATGGCCAGCTGCGGCGGCATCGAGAACCGGCCCAGGTAGCGGCCGTCGAGTCCGGCGATCCGGACCCACGGGTCGGCCAGCACCGCACCGTGGGGGCCCTCGGTGCGCTCCCCCTCCGACGACCAGTACAGCCGCTGGCGGCCGGCATCGAAGGCGATGCCCTCGGGGTCGGGTGGGATGACCGGCGGTGTCGCGGCGAAGTCCCGCGGACCGAACGGCCGGCCGTCGTCGTCGAGCAGCGGGTGCACGGCGCTGATCGTCACGCCGGTGACGCCGCGATCGGACACCGACAACCGGGCCGTGTAGAACCGGGCGGGGCCGCGGGCGGAACGGTCGTCGCTGATCACGTAGTAACAGTCGCGGCCGGCATCGTAACTGATCCCCGACAGGCCGCCCACCACCGTGCCCTCGACCACGGTGTGCGGCGCCAGCACGGCTTGGCCCAGATACTGCAGCCCGGCGGCAGGCGGTGCGGTGTCGCAGGGCGCGCAGCCCGAGAGTGCGGCCCCACCGGCGAGCAGTGCACCCCACAACATCGGCGCCCGGCCCGGCTTCCCACGCACCTTCGTAATGTAAACCCGGTTTAGCAGCGGCTCCGCGCGGATACGGTGGTCGAGGTGGACACTTCTGAAGCCCTGCGCGACACCCTCGACGGCCGCTGGCGGCCGGTGAAGCAACGGGTCCGGGCCACCTTGAGCGACGAGAAGTTTCGCCCGCACTACACGCCCAACACCGTGATCGCCCGGGCCAAGGTCGCCGAGCAGCTGAGAATTCTCGCGGGCTCGGGGGCGGCCGCAGACAGTTTCCGCAAGGAACACGGCGGCAACGGAGACGTCGGCGCGGCGGTCACCATGATCGAGATGCTGGCGATGTCGGACCTGTCGCTGATGGTCAAGGCCGGCGTGCAGTGGGGCCTGTTTGGCGGGGCGGTGGAAAACCTCGGCACCGAGCGCCACCACCGCGCCTACGTGGAGAAGATCATCGACCTCGACCTGCTCGGCTGCTTTGCGATGACCGAGACCGGTCACGGCAGCGACGTGCAGTCGCTGGAGACCACGGCCACCTACGACCCGTCGACCCGGGAATTCGTCATCGACTCCGCCACCGGGTCCGCGCGCAAGGACTACATCGGCGGCGCAGCCGAAACAGCCACGGTAGCCGCGGTTTTCGCCCAGCTCATCACCGGGACCACCAGCCACGGCGTGCATTGCTTCCTGGTGCCCATCCGCGACGCGCAGGGCAACGATCTGCCCGGTGTCACCACCTCGGACTGCCACTACAAGGGCGGGCTGCCGGGGGTGGACAACGGTCGCATCGTCTTCGACCACGTCCGGGTGCCCCGGGAGAACCTGCTGAACCGCTACGCCGATGTGGAACCCGACGGCAGCTATCGGTCCGCGATCGACAGCGACGGTCGCCGGTTCTTCACCATGATCGGCACCCTGGTCCGCGGCCGGGTCTCCGTCGGCGGGAGCGCGGGTGCCGCCGCCCAGGTGGCGCTGGACATCGCCACCCGATACGCGCTGCAGCGCAGGCAGTTCAGCGCGCCGAGCGACGACGGCGACGGCGAGGAGGTGCTGATCATGGATTACCTGATCCACCAGCGCCGGCTGCTCCCGTTGATCGCCCGCTCCTATGCCCTGCAGTTCGCCCAGAACGAGTTGGTGAGCCGCTGTCATGATCTGCAGACCGCCGACGATCCCGACACCGAGGAACAGCGCGAGCTCGAGGCCCGGGCCGCCGGACTCAAGGCGGCCAACACCTGGCACGCCTCCCGGGCCATCCAGGAGGCCCGAGAGGCCTGCGGCGGCGCCGGGTACATGGCCGAGAACCGGCTGATCGCCCTGCGGGCCGACATCGACGTGTTCACCACCTTCGAGGGCGACAACCACGTGCTGACCCAACTGGTGGCCAAGCAGCTGCTGACCGCCTACGCCGATGACATCGCCGATATGAGCCCGGCCGCATGGGTGCGATTCGCCGCCGAGACGGTCGGCGAACGGGTGCTCAAACGTACCGCGGCCGAGACCATCATCCAGACCATCGTGGACGCCCGGCAGGACAGCGAGGAGGAGGGCAGCCTGTTCAACCGCGGCACCCAGGTGCACATGTTCGAAGACCGCGAGCAGTACCTGCTGTCCTCGGTGGCCCGCCGGCTGCGGGCCAAGTCTCAGGAGATGGCCGACTTCGACGCCTTCAACGCCGTCCAGGACCACATGCTGCACGCGGCCACCGCCCACATCGACCGGGTGATCCTGGAGGCGTTCGTCGCCGGAATCGCGACCTGCCTCGATCCCGGCGCCCGCGAGCTGCTGGAGCTGGTCTGCGACCTGTATGCGCTCAGCGTGATCGAGGACGACAAAGCCTGGTACATCGAGCACCGGTATCTGTCCACCGAGCGGGCCAAGGCCGTGACACGGGCCATCAACGACCGGTGCCGCAAGCTGCGTCCGCATGCCCAGACGCTGATCGACGGGTTCGGTATCCCCGAGCAATTGCGCTACGCCGAGATGCTGCATCCAGAACACTTGGCGGTACCGCCCGCCGGTGCGCCCCCCAGGTAGCCGCCTTTATAGGCTGTCTGGACCTCAGACGAACAAAGGAGTACCTCATCATGGCGTGGTTCCTCGCCCTGAATGCCACCCCCACCAAGGGTGTGCAAGCCCCGACCTACGAGCTGCACGAAACCGCTGACATCGAGCGGATCACCGAGGAATTGGCCACCTTCGCGGCCACCGACCGGGCCGTGGCCGTGCCCGCCGTCTTCAACAGCGGCCGCCAGCGGGTCACCGTGTACGTGCGCCCGGCAGCCTGGGGTGCGTGGGCCATCTACGAGCTGTCCGAGGAAGAGCGACGCGAAATGATGGCCAACAACCCGCTGGTCAGCGCATTGGCCCAGGCTCGTGCCGCCCAGCAGCAGTCGCAGTCAGCGCCGGCGATGTTCGCCCAGCAACAGCCGCCTTCGCAGGCGGGTCCTTCGGTGATTCCCCGGCTGGACTGACGCCGGTACCAAACGTGGCTCCCCCGGGTGGACTCGAACCACCAACCCTCCGGTTAACAGCCGAATGCTCTGCCAATTGAGCTACAGGGGACTGCTGTCCGCGTGGACTTGCAAGACTCTAGCGCATACCGAAATCACCGCCGTGCAACGGGGGTCGCACCCGGCCCCCGTGCCGGCGCGTGAGGCAGGATGGAACCACTGCATCAACTGTTCTAAGGGGCCACATTGATCGGGTATGTCGTGGTGATGGGGGTCGGTTACGTGCTGGGCACCAAGGCCGGCCGCCGCCGCTACGAACAGATTGTCGGCACCTATCACGCGATGACGAGCAGTCCGGTCGCCCAAGCGGTGATCGACAAGGCGCGGCGCAGCATCGCCGACCGCATCCACCCCGACCCGACGATGGTGACGCTGACGGAGCTGGAAGAGGGCATCACCGTGGTGCGCCCGGAGGAGCCGGGCGACGACGCGCAGCGGTGAGGTTCAGGCGGTGAGATCGTCGCCGCTGGCCTGCTCCAGCAGGCTGCGCCGGTAGGCCTCCATGGCCACCAGGTCGCCGAACAGCGCATGGTATTCGTCGCTGTGCTCCACCGGTGACATGCGCTGCAGCTTGGACTTGACCTCGGCGATCTGGCGGCCCACCCACACCTCCTGCAGCCGGGCCAGCACCCCGCCGATGTAACGCGGCAGCTTGTCGTCGTCGACGCGGACGGCCTCCACGCTCAACTCCTGGATCAGCGCCGTGGTCAGCGGCGAGGCCGTCTGCGCACGCACCGTCTCGACCCATTGCGCTCCCCCGGCGCCGGCCACCCCGGCGGTTCCCCCGGCGGCGTCGATCGCCGACCGCACCGCAGCGTAGCCCGGGTGGGTGAAGCTCTCCACGGTCAACGTGTCGAACACCGGACCGGCCAGCGCCGGGAACTGCAGTGCCGCCTTGAGTGCCTCGCGCTGGGGCCACAGGGTCGGGTCGGCCGGGTTGGGCCGGGCCACCGCCGGTTGTTCGGCGGATGTGGCGGCCTCCCGGGACGCCGGACGCTGACCGCGCGGACCGACCTCCTTGGCCCCGCCCTTGGCCTGGGCGCGCACCCTGCCGATCACCTGCGCGACGTCGTCCCAGCCCACCCATCCGGCCAGCTGGCGGGCGTACTCGTCCCGCAGCGTCGGGTCCTTGATCTGGGCGACCATCGGCACGCAGCGGCGCAGCGCGGCGACGCGGCCCTCGGCGGTGTCCAGGTCCATCTCGCTCAGCGCCGTGCGCACCGCGAACTCGAACAGCGGCGTGCGGCGTGCCACCAGGTCGCGCAGCGCCTCGTCGCCGTGCGCCAGGCGCAGATCACACGGATCCATGCCGTCGGCGGCCACCGCGACAAACGACTGCCCGGCAAGCTGCTGTTCGCCTTCGAGCGCCTTGACCGCGGCGGCGCGGCCCGCTGCGTCGCCGTCGAAGACATAGATCAGTTCGCCCCGAAAGAACTTGTCGTCCATCATCAGTCGCCGCAGCATCGCCAGGTGCTCATCGCCGAACGCGGTGCCGCAGGAGGCCACCGCGGTGGTCACACCGGCCAGATGCATCGCCATCACGTCGGTGTAGCCCTCCACGACGATCGCCTGATGCCCGCGGGCGATGTCGCGCTTGGCCAGATCCAGGCCGAACAGCACGTTGGACTTCTTGTAGAGCGTGGTCTCGGGGGTGTTGACGTACTTGGCCTCCATGGGGTCGTCGTCGAACAACCGGCGGGCGCCGAATCCGATCACCTCCCCCGCCGACGAACGGATCGCCCACAGCAGCCGGCGGTGGAATCGGTCCATCGGGCCGCGGCGCCCTTCCCGGGACAGACCCGCGGCC